>CAZFMA010000058.1:0-12924 GCA_964520015.1 uncultured Candidatus Saccharibacteria bacterium | reverse complement strand
AAGTCGTACTCAGGAAAGTGCTATTATTTCTCTATGATGGCTACACTACCGGGGGCAGTGCCCGATCCAGAGGACAAGCACGGGCTGGACGCTGCGAAGGCGAGATTGATGGGAGAGAGGGCGCAGCCGTTTGATGTAGATAAAGTTCTCGCCCAAAACCGAGCAAGGCAGGAGCACCAGATGGAAGTTCGGAAACAAGCAGGAGAAAAGCTCGAGCGGGAAATTACTGCTGCGCGATTGCGCGGCGACCACATGAAAATCCAGCAGCTGGAAAAAGAGCATTACCAGCAAATACAAGCGCAATCACAAAACCTCGACTCTATGAAGCGCAGCTTGGAGATAGCGGAGGCTCGTCTTAAGGCAGACGGACCACATGAAGGAACGCCATAGATGATTGCGTCATCTGGTCTAATCCAGGGCCTAATTTCTTGCGAGGCATAGCCCCATGTGGTAGAGTCTCGTGACATATGGCAGACGATATAGTAATGGAGGGACACGAAACTGCCGCGGAAGAGACCGTGCTTCGTATTTACGAAGTCGGCTACCACGTCATCCCTACAGTCAAAGAGACTGAAGTAGAGAAGGTAGTCGGTGACATTCGTGCCGTCATAGAGAAAGCAGGTGGCACCTTCATTGCCGAAGGATCTCCCGTCCTTACCCGCCTTGCGTACCCTATGGACACATTGGAAGGAGAAAAACACGTGGAGCATGATCGGGCCTACTTTGGGTGGATAAAATTTGAGGCAGCTGTCGCTGTAGCACACATTCTTGATATGGCGCTGAAGAACAATACAAATTTGCTACGGTACATGATTTTCCAAACTGTCCGCGAAGACACGCGCGCCAAAATGAAAGCCCCAACGCTGCGTGAAGTAAAGCGCACGGATGTCATCAAGGCCGCCCCGCATCGTGTGGAGGAATCTGCTGCTCCTCTTTCTGAAGCGGAACTCGAAAAGGCACTTCAGGACATCACCACCGAATAGACTTTTTGTATGGTATTGTATTTTCTAGTCCCTAGAACCTAGTCCCTAAAACCCAATTCATATGTACATCAATAAGGTTATGCTTTTTGGCAATCTTACGCGCGATCCAGAGTTACGCGCTCTGCCTTCTGGCATGAATGTCGTGAACTTTACAGTTGCAACCAATCGCACATACAAAGATCGTGATGGTAAGAAACAAGAGCAGACGGACTTTCACAATGTGGTGGTCTTCGGCCGTCAGGCTGACACGGTGAATCAATACATGAAGAAAGGAAGCTCGTTATTTGTAGAGGGTCGTTTGCAGACACGAAGTTGGGATGATAAGACAAGCGGAGAGAAGAAGTATCGTACCGAAGTTGTGGCTGACCGAGTTCAATTCGGACCTAAAGGAGGAGGAGGCGGTGGGGGAAGTAAGCGCGGAGATGCAGCTCAGCCGGACGAAGACACCTCCAGTGGTGGAAGCGGGGGAGCCGGAATCGATTATCCGAAAGACGATATCAACCCAGACGATATTCCTTTCTAGAAACGTCGCGCTTTAATTGACGATTACGCGGCATAATTTCGTAAAATTATATGTCCAACAACATTTTAACTCAGAATGACATTCAACGCGTCGACTACAAGGACGTAGAGCTTTTGAAGCAATTCATCAATCCTCACGGGCGCATTGTCGCGCGAGGGAAGAGTGGCCTCACTGCCAAACAGCAACGGGCTGTAGAAGCAGCGGTCAAGCGTGCCCGATTCATGGGCTTACTCCCATTCATCCAGAAGTAGATTGCATGACAATCGAATACGCAGACTTTGAAAAAGTTGATATCCGCGTAGGAAAAATCGTCGCAATAGAAGATTTCCCCGAGGCAAAGAAGCCTGCCTTCAAACTAACTATAGATTTTGGCCCCGAGATCGGAATAAAACACTCAAGTGTTCAAGCCGTAGGAGCTCATACCAAAGAAGAGCTCGCGGGCTCATTCGTTGTGTGCGTAGTCAATTTTGCTCCAAAGAAAATCGGTCCATTCATGTCGGAGATCCTCACGCTCGGATTCAGGAATGCTGAGGGTTCCGGTTGGGTTTTGATAGAGCCAAAAAAGAAAGCAGTAACACTGGGGAGCAAGCTCCAATAACTACACTCGCTCCACGTATTCACCGGTCTCTGTATTGATACGCACTACGTCGCCTTCGTTCACGAACATCGGGACATCGACGGTTGCCCCCGTTTCAAGTGTGACTACTTTGCTGCCGCCCTGGGCGGTATTGCCACGTGTATTTGGCGGTGCCTCCGTCACTTTCAGTTCTACCTTGATCGGAGGTTTTACACGGAAGAGTTTGCCATCAAACCACTCCGTCTCCACCTCGGTATTGCCCTTCAAAAAATGTCCCGCTTCTCCCACCATTTCTTCAGAGACAGAGAAGCGTGTGGATTTGTCTTTGGCGTCGTGAAAGAACCACTCACCGTTACGCTCATAAATAAACACCGCTGGTCGCGATTCTATTTCCGCTTCGTAGAGTTTATCG
Source organism: uncultured Candidatus Saccharibacteria bacterium (assembly GCA_964520015.1). Lineage (GTDB taxonomy): Bacteria > Patescibacteriota > Minisyncoccia > Phycocordibacterales > UBA2100 > UBA10103. The sequence continues at coordinate 10,429 of CAZFMA010000058.1, read as the reverse complement.
GATTGCTGGAAAGAGTATTCGATCGAGTTGCCGCGGATAAGGTGTCGCAGCTTCGTCTGATTCACCGGCCGGCGCTGTTGTTTCTGCATGATGTTGTTCCATGTGCAGACATACGGCTCGCCTTCGACGAGTACCGCAACTCCCGGCTTTATATCGTTATAGTTCAACATTCGCGATATTGTATTCAAAAATCCGCGTTTGTCCAATGTGTCTGTAGTTTTTATTCCTCGGTGCTACTACCCGCGCTTTTTGCGGTCATTCCGCCCTCGTTAAGTCCTTTCTTAATGTCTTTCAAGAGCTGATTTAAGATTGGTTTATTCTCACGAAGGAATGTGCGCGCGGCGTCGTATCCGCGGCCGAGCTTGTGCTCGCCGAGCGTGTAGGAGCCACCCGAGGATTTCTCCACGAGCCCGAGTTTTTCTCCCAAGGCGAGGGCTTCGCCCTCGCGTGAGATGCCTTCGCCATAGAGCATATCGAATTCGGTCTGACGGAAGGGGGCTGCAACTTTGTTTTTTACAATTTTCACCCGGTGCCTTCCGCCCATCGTTTCATCACCTTTCTTTATCTGTGCAATGCGACGAATGTCGATACGTACTGATGTATAAAATTTGAGCGCTTTCCCCCCAGGAGTTGTCTCTGGATTTCCAAACATCACACCGATCTGCATACGAATCTGATTGATGAAAATGATCACCGTCTTTGTCTTTGAAACGATGGCCGTGAGCTTGCGCAGTGCTTGTGACATAAGTCGCGCTTGCTTCCCCACATGCTGTGCACCCATGTCTCCCTCGATCTCATCTTTGGGTGTGAGCGCGGCAACGGAGTCGATAACAATAACGTCGATCTTGCCGGAGCGCACAAGCGATTCGACGATCTCAAGCGCTTGCTCTCCTGTGTCAGGTTGCGACACCAAAAGTTCTTCGATCTTTACGCCAAGTTTCTTTGCATACTCCGGATCAAGCGCATGCTCTGCGTCCACAACGGCACACACGCCGCCTTTTTTCTGTGCTTCGGCAACCACATGCAGAGAGAGCGTTGTTTTACCGGACGATTCGGGTCCGAAAATTTCTATAATACGTCCCCGGGGCAGACCGCCTATGCCTAGTGCCCAATCAACGCCGATGGAGCCGGTCGGTATTGCATTCACATCCACCTTTGGCTGCGCGCCAAGCATCATGATCGCCTCATCACCAAATTTTGTTTTTATCTGAGCGATCGCTCGCGCAATATCTGCGTCTGATCCGGTTCCGGTTGTCTTTGGAGGTGCCTTCTCTTTTTTTGTGAATCCGGCCATATAGTGAAGTAAGTACTAAGTATCAAGTAATAAGTACTAAGTATACCGAAGCGTTACTAGGGCGCTACTGAAGGTGTGGAAGTACTCTCGGTAGTTGTTGTAGCCTGAGGTGGCACAACCGCCCTCGCAGACAATACGATTTCAAGTGTTTTGGTGCGTTTACGGCCATATTGATCCTCTGCGTCGAGGACGATACGGTTGTATCCGGGAGCCAGAAGGTACGGCTCCTCGAAAGCTCCATTTTCGGTAACAGGTATAATTTTCCCGTTCATGGAGAGAGATGTTATACGCTCTGCGCTGCCTCGTATCAAAATGAATGGCTTATCGACCTCCGCGGGCTGTGATGTGACTTTGATTTGGGGACCAAAAAGTATTCCCTGCGCTTCGAAGTACGCATATCCGATGACGATAAGGAAAAAGATTCCTAATGCCATGTATGTAAGGCGGCTGTCGCGATAGGGAAGCATATAGAATAGCTTCTAGCTTCTAGCTTCTAGCTTCTAGCTGATAGGGAAATGCAGAATGCAAGAAGTTCATACTCGCTCAGATTTGAGTTCCTCCTCGTTTTCTTCCAAAGGTTCTGCTGCAAGCTCATCGGCATTTCCGGCCCCAATAACCTCACGCGGCTTTGCGCCATCCGCTGGTCCTACCACGCCTCTCTCCTCAAGCATGTCGATGAGCTTCGCCGCTCGTGCGTACCCTACGCCCAGTTTGCGCTGCAGATACGATGTAGAAGCTTTACCAGCTTCGATTACCGTACGTTTTGCTTCCGCGTAGAGCTCATCATCTTCGCTATCATCGAGCGAAGCAGAAAATATAGGATCAGGCCCGCCTCCCATGTTTTTGTCAGTAAAATCAATTTCGCTCGGGATTTCTCCATCACTCGTTTTGATGATGTACGCGACCACTCGTTTTACCTCATCCTCTGAAATAAACGGCGCCTGGATACGTCGCGGCTTCGACATCTCTCCCGAGAGGAAGAGCATGTCTCCAGCTCCCAAGAGTTTCTCTGCGCCGCCGGTGTCCAGGATGGTGCGGGAATCGATTTGTGAAGCCACTTGTAAGGCGACACGCGTAGGGATGTTGGCTTTGATGAGTCCGGTGATCACCTTTACGCTCGGACGCTGCGTCGAGAGTATGAGGTGTATTCCTACCGCACGGCTCATTTGTGCAAGCCGTACAATCCCACTCTCAAGCTCGCGGGGATAGGTCGTCATGATATCGGCCAGTTCGTCAATGATGACGACGATATATGGCATGGCCTCTGGCAGTGGCTTATCCGAGCCGTTTTTGGTGGCTTTTTCCAAGGCAGGAGCTACCACATTCTGATGGTACGAAGCAATATCACGCACTGCTTCGGTCTCGAGGATGTTGTACCGGCGCTCCATTTCCTTGGAGAGCCACTTGATAGCGAGGATCGCTTTTTTCGCATCAGTGACGACCGGTGTGAGGAGGTGCGGGATGGAATTGTAGACCGTAAGTTCGACGCGTTTTGGGTCGATCATGATGAAACGTAGGCGCTCCGGTCCGCATCGATAGAGAAGACTAACGACAAAATCATGGATAGCGACTGACTTGCCTGCGCCTGTTGTACCTGCCACGAGTATGTGCGGCATACGCGCGAGATCGGCGAAGATCGGCGCACCAGTAATTGCTCGCCCGAGACCGAGAAGGAGCGGTTTATCGGACTGCGTGAATGCTTCGTCGGAAACGATGGGTGCCATACCGAGCGTAGTTCGTGCGATATTCGGTACCTCGATTCCCACAAGGGACTTTCCGGGTATGGGAGCTTCGATACGTACTGGGGAAGCGGCAAGGGCAAGCTCGAGATTGCTCTGAAGCGCAATGATCTTGGAGAGCCGTACGCCCTCGGCGGGTTTCATCGAGTAGCGCGTCACGGTAGGGCCAATCGATGCTTCATCCATTTCCACTTGTATCCCGAAGTTTTGCAGCGTGCGTTTGATAATATTCATGTTTGCTTTTACATCTCCAACTTCCGGCTTGCCTTTGTTTTTCGCAAGTATGGAAATCGGGGGAGGGATGTAGGCACTGCCGGTTGTGGCGATGATAGGGAAGCCTTCTTGTGCCGCGTCGCCCGAAAAGAATCTTTTGATAGAGCCCGTTCCAGTCTCTTTCGGTTTGTTTTCTTGGTCCGCGCTGTCTTTTTCTGAATCTTCTGATTCCGATGTTTCAGAAGTTTCTTCTACAGACAATTCAACGACTGGTGCCTCTATTTCCGTACCTTCAGCATTACCGGCGCGTAAGGAGGAGAAGTAATCACGTATACGTGCAAAGAGTGCACCAAGGTGGATGTTGAATGCCACGATAATCGACGCAATCGTAAACGCGATAAGAAAAATAAACGTCGCGGTCGTGTCGACCCCAGCCACTATCGGATTTGATACCCCTTTCCCTAAAATGCCACCTTGACCGGGGAAGAGGAGGTTGATGAGCCCTAAACCGGCAAGCAAAAATACCCCCATGCTTATAAATTGCACGGAGCCGAAACTACGCTCAAAGGATCGAAAGATGAGAAGCGCAAGAAGGGTTAAGGAGATTGGCAGAAGAAGATACCCAATGCCTAAGAGCCACGAAAGCCATGTATAGAGCGTGGTTCCGATCGCCCCGCCCCCTCCGAGCTGGGCAAGGATGAGAAAACCGGCAATTGCAACAAAAAAAATTGCGCACACCCCTCGCACCGCTTCGCTACTCACGCGCCTCATGTCAGGATCACGGCCGCTGTCTGTATCATTGTTTTTCTCCCGCTTCCGCTTTTGTTTCATCGGGCTAATCATATCACGATAGTACCACCCCAGAATTTTGTGGCTCCGTTAAGGCCTTTTTTCTGAGATGTCCGATATCAAAAACGAACTCTGGAACGCCGGAGTTGCTTATTAGACATGTCCTTTATATACTAACGAGTGTCGGACATGTATATCGTGAGTAATGTACAGGTCTCGGACATACAATGGACGAATCAACCGATAACCCACGTTCGACCCAATTATCGAAGTTTTTTGATGAACAATCTTTCCAGACGAACCCTTTTGGTGCAAATCAGTCGGCTGATCGCGCATATCGTAGGGGGGAACGCATAGTCGCGGCGCTTTATCTCATAACTAACCACATATCTGCTGAAGAGCAGCTTCGCCTGTCTATTCGCAGGGAGGCGCTTACCCTGCTTGAGCGGATACTCTCGCTCCGGGATACCTTGAGACCTGAGTCCGAGAATGTGGAGGTTTGCCGAGCCTCAATACGATACATCATTTCTCTGGTGAGAATGCTTTCTGTTACCGGACTCGTTTCTATCCAGAACACATCAGTGGTCATTGAGGGATTGGATGAATTAGGGAACTTTCTATCCACTTCAAAAACTTCGACTCTCTCAGAGAATGTGTCTCTTTCCCGCAAAGATCTCTTCGAAATCAACACGACACCCCTAAAGGACATAAAGGACAGTCTAGTTATAAAGGACAGAACCATCATAAAGGACAAGACTAATATGTCCGAAAAGGTGACCAATAAAGATGGCCTGAGTGTCCGTGAACTTAGTATCGCGGCGATTCTCAGATCAGGAGGGGAACTTGGCATTAAAGACATTGCCTCGAATTTGCCCGAATATAGTGAAAAAATGATTCAGCGAGATTTGGTAAGACTCGTGAGCGTGGGACGCGTTAAAAAGACAGGTTTAAAGCGCTGGAGTCGATATTCAATTAAATCATAAGCCCTCAATAATCTCTGTCTTATTCATTATTTTGATATGAGGAGGTCTTAATCATTCATGAAGGGCAGGAAGAGCCCTGAAAGATTCCAGAAGATCGCGCGTCTCTACAGATTGACTCCCATTGTGTGCTAGGGTATTGTGGCCGACGATAACGAGGGAGAAAAGAAAGCATTTTGTGGCTTCTTTGCTCACAAGTTATCCACAAACTAGGGAGGCTCACATCACGGTGCAGTATAGGCCCTAGTATATAATTGCGTCACGGCATCTCTCCGAGGTGTCGATATCGCACATGAGAACTTCACCGTTCTCTGCGCTGTTCTTTGACATTTGAATAAAGATCAAAAAGCGATTAAAAATCGCACTCCCCGTTTCTACGGGGTACCCTCATTTTCGTTTTTTTGATGAAGATGAGGTATTCAGAAATTCCTTAATCCCGCGATGACTGTCTCTCCGAATGACACATTCCTTCTCGCTGCTAATCCTCTTCCTACTTTTTCTTTAAAGGTGGAGGGGGCTAGCAAAATTATTGTCTGGCAAAGCAAAGATATGGATACACTAATTGCATTACTGTGTTCATACATTCTGAAGCGAGCAAAGACAGTATCAGGGTTCAGTCTGTTCCTAATCTAAAAAAAGGGCAGGCAGGCCCGATTATCAGTTGGTCTTCAGTTATCAGTTAGTCTTTAGTATTTAGCAGAAGACATACAAACGTACACGACTCCTCGTCGAAAGGGTGTGGTGTGCGGTCCCTCGCTTTCGAAAAGAAGGCTCGGGATGAAAAGTTCAAAACAAACTATGAGTAAATCATTAGCAACAAAAAATGTTGCAGCGATGATCTTGTCTGCTGTCATGGTTTTTGGAGTCGCATTTTCTTTTGCCTCACCGGCAAAGGCCGATGTCCTCTCCGATCTCCAGGCACAGATTCAGGCATTGCTCGCACAAATCGCAGCACTTCAGGGCGGTTCCGCACCAGCGGCTTCCTGTAACACATTCACACGCAATCATCAAATGAATGACAGCGGAGGTGAAGTGATGTGGATCCAGCAATTCCTTAACAGTCACGGAGCTCAGGTTTCGGCAACCGGCGCAGGCTCTCCAGGTAACGAATCGTCATTCTTCGGCGCAAAGACGAAGGCGGCGGTAGCAGCATGGCAGGCAGCAAATGGTGTCTCGCCAGCAGCAGGATTCTGGGGTCCGATCTCGCGAGCCAAGGCAAACTCGATGTGTGCCATGACTCCAGGAGTGCCGGGCGTACCAGGTGTACCGGGAGTTCCAATAACAGGTAATGGCCTCAAGGTCATGCTTGCATCTGACAACCCGACGTCCGCTGCACTCGTGCAAGGACAGGCTATCGCGGAATTGATGAAGCTTACCTTCCAAAACCCGACAGCTTCTCCAATCACGGTAACCAACCTCGCATTCAAGCGAATCGGCGTCTCATCTGACTCGACCTTGGCGAACGTGTACCTCTTCCAAGGGGCGACACGCCTTACCGATGCCGCGGGAGTCAGCAACACGATGTTCAACTACAACGCTTCGAACGGACTCTTCACGCTGCTTCCGGGCGCAACGGTCGTTATCTCCGTGCGCTCCGACATCGCAGCTTCGACGAACGGCCAGCAAGTCGGCGTTCAGCTCACGAGCGTAACCTCTTCGGGTCTTCTCGACTCGTCTGTCGTCCTCCCGATCTCGGGCACACCGCTTCTCATCTCTTCGGCGACTCTCGCGACGGTTGATATGGGCGGAACACCGACTCCGGCGGCGAATACCAACCTGACGCCTGCAAACGACGTCGTCGTCTGGCAGAGCACCTCTGCTAGCATCGGTACGCGCGCGGTCTGGTTGCAGTCCTTCCAGCTTCGCAATCTCGGCTCTATCGGCCTTAACGATGTCAAGAATCTCCGTCTCTATGTAGATGGTGTCCAGGTCGGTAATGCCGTCCCGAACCTCGCGGCAGGAGAAACGTCTGTCGCCTGGGATCTCTCGGCAGCTCCGAAGCGACTCGAAACAGGCGGCCGCGTCTTCAAGGTCGTTGCCGACATCATCGGCGGCTCAAGCCTCACGATGCAGTTCTCGCTTCGTCGCGCAGCAGACGCCCGCTTCATCGACTCCGAGCTCAATCAACCGATACTTTCAACGGTAAGCGGTACCAGTGCGTTCACGGCTCGCACAACAGGTCTGCAGACGATCGGTTCCGCATCAGTCTCGGTCGTGAAAGCGAACGCCTCGCCTTCATCGAACATCACGCTTGGCGCGTCAAATGTCTTGTGGGCGAAATTCGAACTCCGCGCCTCTGGCGAGGATACGAAGGTTGAGAGCCTTAACGTGCGCGCAACGGGATCAAACACCGGTGCTCTCCGTGGCCTCGACAACGGTAAAGTATTCGTTGATGGCGTGCAGGTCGGTTCTACCAAGGACTTGACCGATGCCACGGACATTGAATTCACCTTCGGTTCTTCCTTCATTGCGAAGGCAGGAGCGGTGCACATTGTTGACATCTATGCGGATGCCAAGTCAACAACCGGCGCGGCGTATACTACTGGCGAGACACAAACCGTGCGCCTCTCGACAGGTGTAGCCAACGCGTTTGGCCAGGTCTCGCTCGCATCGGTGGCAGTACCAGGCTCGAACACTGCAGGTAACGCACTGACCATCTCGTCCGCGTCACTCACAGCGACGAAGTACTCGGGCTACGGCAACCAGACGATCATCGCGGGTACGAGCAACGCCCGTCTCGGCTCCTTCACTCTCTCGTCGGGCTCGACGGAGGGCACAAACGTCAACACGATTCTCGTTAGCCTCTCGGCAGATGAATCGGCGTCGATCACCGATCTGCGACTCGTAGACACTGCGACAGGTGCCCAGGTTGGTACGTCAAAGCCTTCGCCGTCTACGTCCAACTCGTTCTCGGTCAACCTCAACGTTCCAGTATCTTCGACCATGACCATTGACGTTATCGGTAACATTAAGTCGGGTTCCAACATCGGTTCATGGGCCGCGGACATCGACTCGACTTCAGGTGGTACGGGCTTGAGCACGGGTAATTCCGTCACAATCGGGACCACCCTCACGCTCCAGACCATCACGGTCGGCACAGGTACCTTCACGCAAGCAGTTGGAGTCTCTCCTGACAACGCAAACGTGATTGCGGGTTCGAACGACGTCAAAGTCGGCTCCTTCAACTTCACTGCGGCCAACTCCAGCTTCACGGTGCAGGAAATCCTGGTCAAGATCCCCGCGAATTCCGCGACTTCGGTCTCATCTGTCACCCTCAAGTGGGCGGGCGGACCATCAGGTGGCGTCTCGCAGGCCCTCGCCCTCTCTTCGAGTGCTCAAAGCCATGCGACAGCGACCTTCACTGGCCTCACGTTCGGAGTTCCGGTGAACGAGACGAAGACACTCGATGTCTACGTCAGTGTTCCGACGATCCAAAACGGCGCGACCTCCGGTGTAGCAATCACTGCATTGCTTGACTGGAACAACGGCTACAAGGCTGTAGATAGCGCCGGCACTGCCTCAACGACGTTCGCATTGTCTGCTGATCTTTCCTCGGCGGGCACGGGCGGCAAGGGCACCATGTACGTGCGCAAGTCCAAGCCAACTCTCGCAGCGGTAGCTCTCGACAACAACACGCTTACCGAAGGATCCAATCAAGTCATCGGACGCTGGTCGGTCACTGCTGACGCAGCAGGTGCCATCGACTGGGGTTCTGTGGTCATCACCCTCAACAAGACCGCTGCGATCACCACTGGTGCCACAACGACTCTCGCAGTATGGAGTGGCGCAAACCAGATCGCGGGTACCATCGCAACGACGACCGGCACCATCATCACCGGCCTCGACGCTTGTGGAGGAGTTGGACAAACAACATGTCGGGTACACTTCCGTCCGACAGCTGTAGAGACGATCCCCGCAGGAACCTCGAAGACATACGAGCTTCGTGGCACCATCGGTGGCGTTGCCTCTGGCGCTAACAACGTCAGTGCGACCATCGCTAATCCGCAGACGACGGCATCTTCGACGTCCATCTTCGATGCAGCTGCTGGTACGATTGGTGTAAGCGACGCGGCGTCCTTCGCTTGGTCTGATTGGTCTGACCTCTCCGATCACTCTTCGAGTGCAACGGGAGCTTCGACTGCGGACTGGGCGGGCGACTTCTTAGTGAGGACTCTTCCGCTCACGATCGGTAATCGATCAGTGAACTTCTAGGGAGTACTTGATTCAGGTTAGCGAAGCGACAATTCGTTCTAGCCTCCAGTTGGGAACTTGGCCCAACACACGAAAACCACCAGCCCTAAGCTGGTGGTTTTTGTTATTGGTGCCTCACATGATAAGCTGGCCAGCATGAATATTCGCTATGCAGGTGCGGCCGTTGCAATTTTATTGCTCACGGGTGGGGCATGGTTGTACATGTCTCGCGACACCCTCTATCCGTTTGAGCTTGTGGAAGGGGACACCATCTCCTCATGGGATTTCAAAGGCGTGTATACGGGGAATAGCGAGCTTGAAAAGAAAGCGCAGACGGGCATCGAACGTCTTATGGGCATGTTTGGTACCGAAGGGAATCCCGACTACATACTGTATGTCAGCCTTGCCGGACAGTACGAACTTCTGGGCGATGGCGCCAAGGAATATGAGTACCTCCTTCGGGCTCTCGCGGAAGATTCCAAAAAAACAGGGCTTGCATGGTACAACCTCGGAGCGCTTCTTGTGCGCCTCGGAGCGCTTGAGTCTGCTCGTGTAGCCTATGAACATGCCGTGCAAGCACAACCGGAGCCTCAATATGTGATGGCCTACCTCGAATTTATGGCCCAACATTTCTCCGATGATACAGCAACCGTCGAAAAGACTTTTGCCGACGTAAAGACTCTGTTCGGCGAACGTGCCACACTTTCGGAGATTCGGGCACGCTGGCTTGAGAAGACGGGACGACTCGAGGAAGCTATTGCCGAATGGCAAAAAGTCCGCGAGCTCTCACCGGGGTCTGCTTCTGCGGTAAATGCAGAAATACGACGCTTGAAGGATGAGCTATGATCGGCCTTGTGCGCAGAGCGTTTCCGTACCTTCTTCTTGCACCGGCACTTCTTCCTCTCGTGTATTTTGACGGGCTCTTGTATCCATACGTGGCCCCGAAGACTTTGATCTTCCGCTCTCTTGGAATTATTGTGCTCGCGGCGTTTTCTTATCTAGCGCTCTCTGGGGCGGAGTTTTATTGGGGAAGGTTACGGATGAAGCTTGCATGGATTCCGGCCGCCCTACTCCTTGTCGCGTATGCGACGTCACTCATTGGAATAGATTTCTACCATAGCTTTTGGTCCATTTACGACCGCGGCGATGGCCTTCTCACGCTTACAATCGCAGTGGTCTTTTTCTATGCAACACTTTTCTATGCGGATAAAGAATTCCTGCAG
>CAZFMA010000057.1:0-19147 GCA_964520015.1 uncultured Candidatus Saccharibacteria bacterium | reverse complement strand
GATATGAGGTTTTCGGACTCGTGCGCCGTTCCAGCAACGACCCATTTGCCCGGCTTCGTGAACTCGTCCGGAGGAAAAAGGTAACAGCAATCTATGGTGATATGCGCGATAGCGCCGCACTTCATAGAGCGCTCATGATTTCAAAGCCGGATGAGATCTACAATCTTGCCGCGCAGTCCGATGTTGGCATTTCCTTTTTATGTCCCGAAGAGGCAGCGGAGATAAATTATTACGGACTAGGCCGGCTTGTACATGCGGTTTTGGATAGTACGTTGCCAGCAAAAATATATCAGGCATCGACAAGTGAGATGTTCGGCACATCGAAGCCGCCACAGAACGAGAGGACTCCTTTCCAGCCGGTCAGTCCGTATGGTATTGCAAAACTCCGTGCGCACGAAGATTTTGTGGTGGGGTATCGTAAGAAATACCCCAGCCTTTTTATTTGTTCAGGTATCCTTTTTAATCACGAGTCGCCTCGTCGGGGAGAGCATTTTGTGACGCGCAAGATTACCATCTCGCTCGCAAAGGTAAAACTGGGCTTGCAAAAGGGGCCCCTTGAGCTCGGTAATTTGAATGCAATACGGGATTGGGGTTTTGCAGGCGACTATGTGGAAGCAATGTGGCTTATGCTCCAACAGAAACGCCCGAAAGATTATGTTATCGGAACGGGCGAAGTACACACGGTGCGCGACTTTGTGAATGCTGCGGCTGATGCGCTCGATATGCGCCTCACATGGCATGGAAGGGCTTTGCAGGAAGTGGCAAAAAACGAGAACGGCACCGTCGTTGTGAAGGTCAATAAAAGATTCTATCGTCCTGTCGAAGTGAACAGTCTTCGCGCCGACGCGGCATCAGCGAGAAGAGAACTTGGCTGGAAGCCAAGGGTCACGTTCAAAGAGTTGGTGAGTATGATGACGAAGGCTGATATCGATTTACTATCTCATCAGCCATCCTCTTCCAAGAGAACTTTTTAACCTGTTCCAGTCCAGCGCGAGAAAGACTCGCAGCCAATTCAGGGTCAGTTAAAACACGAGACATCGCCTCCACAATTTCCTCCGTTTCTTCAGGATTTACAAGGAGAGCCGCATCACCGGCTACTTCAGGAAGGGAAGTCGTATTTGAGCAGATCACCGGTGTGCCGCACGCCATCGCTTCCACCACAGGAAGGCCAAATCCTTCGTGTAGGGAGGGGTAGACAAGGGCTATAGCACCGCTGTAGAGGGCTTCCATGTCTGCGTCTTCAACAAAGGGCAGTACGCGGATGGTATCAACGTCAATCTGCTCCCGAACTTTCTTTGAATAATCAGGTGTGTGGTCGCCGCCTACAAATACCAAATGCACGTCGGGACGCTGGAGACGTTTGTATGCTTTGATAATTCGTAGGATGTTTTTGTGCGGGTCGAAGCGGCTCACCGCGAGGAAATACAGAAAAGGAAAGAGCCGCCTATCGGTACGCTTGTAATCGTCTACGCCGAGAAGGATTGAGTGAACCTTATTTTCAGGGACACCATAGTATCTCACTATCTCCTGTTTGCCCGATTCCGAACACGCGATGATTGAATCCATGCGCCAGTTGAGGTACTTGTTGGTGAAGCGGAACACTCTGTCTCCTAACGTGGGCTTGTCCATCATCGCCCCGCCTTCAAGAGGAGAGACAACGACTTTGTTTGCCTTGGTAAGTAGATAGGAGGGCCACACGCGGGGATTGAGGTAGTGAACGACATCGAATTGTCCACGGTATCGAAGCCAAAACACCGCTTCCCGTGTCATGTGGTCTGCAATGGGGGAGACACGGGGCATCAGTAACTCAGACCACTTCTTATACAAAGGATCGTCGGTCTTTTCGTAGTGAATGAGGGTGAAGTCGAATCTATCTTTGAAGCGGTCGAGCTGATCTAAGAATCGTCGCGCTACAAGCGCGGTACCGCGACCACGCCGGTTATCAATGACGTTCGTGACGAGACCGATGCGGGGCTTGCTCATCGCTGTTTTCCTTTTAGGAAGTCGGTAATCGTCTCGATCATGTAGTCCATGTGTTCGTCGCGAAGACCATGGTGACATCCGAGAAGCATGCTGTGTTCGAGGATGTAGTCGGCATTCGAGAGGTCGCCGTGGATCTTTAACGGTACGTTCTGATAGGCAGGGTGTCTCGCGATATTGCCGGAGAAGAGAACGCGGGTTTGGATCTTGTGATCCTCAAGGTATCGCATAAGCTCGACACGTTTAATTGGTGAGCCCTCTTGTATAGTCAGTGGGTACGCGAGCCAGTTAGTCACTGCTCCTGGGATTTCGCGGGGGAGAATGAAATGTTCCGGATACTTCGCGGCGAAATCGTAGAGACGTTTGAAATTCTTCTTACGGATGGCCGAAAACTCTGGGAGTCGCGAGAGCTGCACGAGCCCAAACGCCGCTTGGAGATCGATCGGTTTAAAGTTGTAGCCGATGGAATTGAATGTAAATTTGCCGTCGTGCGGTACGCCATTTAAGAAAAACGCGAAGCGTTTGTCGGGAGATTCATCGAAATGTTCCGGCAATGCTCTGCCCCAATCGCGCCGCACTTTTGCGTTGTCAGCGAGTTCTTTGGTCCTAAACATGACCATGCCGCCACCGCCGGCAGCTGTCATGATGTGTGAGGCATAGAAACTCGTCGTCGTCGTATCTGCGTAGATTCCGATCGGCTCGCCATTCAGTGTGGCGCCGACGGTGTCGCAACTGTCCTCGATGAGCTTGAGGTTGTGTGTATCGGCTACCCTGCGCAGACGCTTCATGTCGTTCAAGTTGCCGACGAGGTGCGGGATCATAAGCGCGACCGTTTTATCCGTTATGGCTTCTTCGAGACGCGTAATATCGGTGTTGTATGTGTCGCGCTCGACATCGACGAGGACGGGGACGAGGCCGCTCTGTAGGAGGGGATTCACTGTTGTCGAGAACGTGCAGGCGGGCGTAACGACTTCACCGCCCGCGCGCAGTGCGAGCGTTTGTACTGCGAGCATGTTTGCAGAGGAGCCAGAGTTCACGAAAAGCCCGAATCCCTGTCCGAACACTTTCGCGATTTCAATCTCGAAGCGCTTCGAGTATTCTCCCGGCGCGAGCCAGTCAGAGTTTAGCGATTCGAGGACCGCGGCGATCTCCCGCTCTCCATACACAGCTCGGCTGTACCACACCCAGTCTTTGCCGGGCGTAAAAGGATGATTTTCTGCCATTCGTCGATTATATCCGATAAAATACGACGCAACCAGAAGACCTTGTAGCTAATAATAAACGGCACCGAAACCCCTCGTGTAGATAGTAATTCGGGCCAAGCCACGAATCTGCTGATTCGGGTACCGTGTTCATACACACATTCAGGCCCGAGTCGCCCTTTTTACAAGGCGATTTTTTGGTGAACCAAATGGGGTGTGCTAAAAAATATCAGTCGAAAGCCAAATCTTCGCGCTTTATTCCGGAAATAATACCACGGTAATACTCCATTAATTTTCCGATTGCCTCCGAATGCGGCGTAAATTTTAGACCCGCCACTTCCGCACGCAACCTCCCGTTGTCGCAAGTGTATTCTCGCGCCATGCCTTCTCTTTTTATTTTTATCTCCACACCGCCACCGGTGGCATCTTTCACCATTCGGGCAAGCTCCAAAAGTTCAGTCGAGGAGCCGGCGCCGACATTATAAAATTTTTCGCGAGGCTTGTTATTTATAAAATAGTCGATAATGCCGATTAAATCCGGCGCATAAACATAGTCAAACTTGGCGTTTTGATTTACCACAATCGGCAATCCAAAAAGCGCCCGGCAGATGGATTTAGAAATAAGACGCGTCTTATAATCTTCGTATTTCCCGAAAACCCCGAAACAACGCAGATTCAGCATGTTCTTGCGTCGGCCGATATATTCCGAGGCAAAATATTTCGACTTGCCATACTCATCTCCCGGTTGTCTTTTGCCAAAATTTTCTTCGCGAACTATTTTTATATCCGCTTGTTTGCCGTACTCCGCCCCGGAACCTAAAAATATTAGTCGCTCGAAATCTTTGTCCTGCTCGGCCAAATTCAAAAACATCCGCCGATTGACTTCATAGACATGCGCAAGGCCGGCTTGGCGCCGGTTACCTCCGACACTCGCCGCGTGCACCACGACATCAAAATTTCCTTTTCCTAAGAACCTTTTTATCGCCGCTGCATCCAAAAGATCCAATTCCGCGTGAGACGGCGCCGAGATGTCATATTGCCCTCCCAAAACTTCCAGGAAATTTCTGCCGATAAATCCGCTCCCACCGGTCAGGAATATTTTCATCCGCTTTCTTTCTCCCTCTCCGCAACCATCTGCTCTTTTAATTCATCCCGGTCCAAAAACGGGAACATGTCTTCGTATGGCCTGGGGACCAGCCGGCCGTCCGGCAGTTTGTCGGACATTGTTCTCGGTGTCAATAACTGCCACTCTGGGGTCATTACATCACATATTACCGGACCGTCATAGTCTAAAACTTCTTTTATCTTCTCTTCTATTCCGTCCACTGAGTCTATTCTTACTCCGCGAATTCCGTAGGCCTCGGCAATTTTGAGCGAATCCGGGCACCAAACACCCGTCGCGGGGCCCTCACCTATCAAGCGCTTGTCCATAAAATTATTTTGGGTAAGCCGGATTAGCAAATAACCGTTGTTGTTGAAAATGAACACTTTGATCGGCAAATTATTGTGTTTGATGGTGGCAAATTCCTGAAGATTCATCTGCAGACTGCCGTCTCCGGTTATAACTATGGTCCCCTTCCGGCCGTTCGCCACGCAGGCGCCGATTCCGGCCGCCCAATAGCCCATGGAAGAAATCCCACCGGTAGTTAAAAACTTTTGTCCTTGCTTTACCTTCCAGGTTTGGCAGGCCACGTGGAAACAGGAGCCGGTGTCAACCAAAATCCAATCGTTTTTTCCGGCGGCCTCCGAAAGTTTGCCGGTGAAATAATATGAGTTTACTGGTTTCTCGTCCTTGTACGACGGCAGTACGACCGGATATTTTGTTTTCCAGCCGTTACACGTCTTTACCCATCCATTCCAATCCGGCATTTTTTTGCCCTCTAATTCTTTGAGCGCAGCATCGAAAAAGTCTTTTGCGGTTCCGTTTATTTTTAGGTTTATTTCCACGCCCGGCTTATCCAGCTCTTTTTGGTCTATGTCCACAACTATTTTCTTGGCATTCCTGCCGAAATCTTTTGGATTGTGCCCGACCAATGATGCCGCCAGACGGCAGCCGACAGACAAAATAAGGTCGGCGTTTTGAACCGCGAAATTACCGGCTCTCTCCCCGTATGTGCCGGGACGTCCCACGTATAGTTTATGATCGCTATTTATCAAATCTATCGCCAGACGAGCGGTGAGAACCGGTATGCCAGCTCGTTCCGCGAAGGTTTTGAATTCTTGCTCCGCATGCCCAAGCTTTATACCTTGCCCGGCGAGCAATATCGGACGCTTCGCCTCAAGGAGCATTTTTACCGCCTCTTCCGCCTGGCTTTTAGTATCCGCCGGAGGTTTTTCCGGTTCGTATTCGTCAAAATGCTTTAGCTCGCCACCCCGTACCTCGACTCCCTGAATATTCAGAGGCACGTCCAGCCAAACCGGCCCGGGTCTTCCGCTAGTCGCGAGATAGTAGGCCTTTTCCAGGTAATACAAAATATTTTGGGGGTCATCCACGGTAACAAAAAATTTAACGACTTTTTCCACCAGTGGCTTTATATTGATGCCTTGCACTCCGACCTGGCGAATTTTTGTCTTTTCCTGGTATTCCACGAAAGACAGATTGGTCTGGCCGGAAATGACTATCATCGGGGAGGAGTCCACCCATCCGCCAACGACTCCATTTATAACGTTCACCGCTCCGGGCCCAGCGGTAACGAGGGCTATCGCCGGTTTTCCCTTGAGGCGGCCGTAGGCATCGGCCGACATGCCGGCGGCTTGTTCGTGATGGACGCAGATCAGCTTGAATTTTTTGTTCCGGCCGACTGCGTCGACCAAAAACATGGCCTGCCCGCCGACAACCATAAATACGTCCTCCACCCCCTTCTCCTCAAAAAATTTGAAAATATATTCCGCAACGTTCATAGATTTAAATGCCCGCGGAAATCAATCCGAAAGCGTTTTGCTTTTCTTTTTCAACAACTCCGCCGCCACATCCACTATTATATCCTCCTGGCCGGCCACAACCCTTCTTTTACCCAGTTCCATAAAAATGTCCCGCGGGTCCACGCCGAACCTCTCGGCCGCTCTTTTTACGTGCGGAGCGAACCCGGAAAATACGCCCGCAAGGCCGCTTACAATGCTTATCGCATCTGTCTCCTGAGGCTTTGTCATCATCGGCTTTACCACCTCTTCGCTCGCATCCATAAGCTTATACAAGTCCACGCCGGTTTCCATCTCCATTTTTTGCATGAGAGCAACCAAACCCTCCAGCTGGCAATTGGCCGCGCCAGCGCCGAAACCCCGGACCGTGCCGTCAATAATGGAAGCTCCTGATTGGAGGGCGGTAAGCGAATTGGCCACGGCCATGCATAAATTATTATGAGCGTGAAAACCAACCTGGATATCTAAGTTGTCGGATAAGTGCTTCACAACTTCCCGTACCATGTCCGGAGTTGCGGAACCGGCGGAATCCATAAGGATGACTCCTTTGGCTCCGTAGCTTTGCATTTTTTTTGCCTCCTCGAGCAATCTTTCTTTTGACGCGCGGTGGATCATCATGAGCGCCCCATAGGCTTCTTTTCCTCTTCCGGCAACATATTCAATGTGCTGGGCGGCAATATCCGCTTCCGTGCAATGTGTGCCTACGCAAACCAGATCTACGCCCACCTCAAGCGCCGGGCCGAGATCGTCCTTTATGGTGCCGAACCCCGGTATAAGGTAGGCACCAAGTTTGGTTTTTTTAAGATTTTCTTTGGCGGCGGAAAGCATCTCCAAATCGGTGTTCGCGGAAAGCCCGACCTGCAAGGTCGATGCCCCCAACCCGTTGCCGTGCCCCACTATGACCACATATAACCCGGAGCCATCCACCATCCGGCAATAATTCTTAATAGATTCGAGGCTTATCTGGTGGCGGACCGCATGCGATCCGTCCCTCAATGTTGAGTCGAAAAATATTGGCTTTTTCATTTTGATGTGATTTTTTGTTTTCGTTTGGCGTATTCTTCAGCAACCCGCACTGCGGCGGAGGTCATCATATCCAGATTGCCGGAATACTTCGGCAAATGATCTCCGCGCCCCTCCACTTCCATCATAATGGCAAGCCGCCCGTTTTCATAAGTAGGCTCCAGAACAATTTCGTATCCCGGCACATATTTCTTGATTTCTGCCGCAACTTTGGAGATCTTTTCTTTTATCTCGGCCAGCCTGGGATTGGTTATTTCCGCATACATTGTATTGTGCATTTTAACCGGAGGCTCGGCGGGGTTTAAAATAATTAACGCCTTTGCTTTGGGCACCCCGGAATATTGCTCAATCGCGTCTTTGGTCGTTTGGGTATATTCATCTATATTTGCCCTGGTGCCTGGACCGGCGGATTTTGAAGAAATCGTTCCGACTACTTCTATATATTTTATTTCCGGATGAACCTCCATGAGCGCCTTGGCCATCGGCACCATCGCCTGGCCTCCGCACGTAACCATATTGATATTTTCCGCGTTCATGCTGTCCTCCAGGTTAACGGCTGGGACGCACATGGTTCCGA
Organism: uncultured Candidatus Saccharibacteria bacterium; assembly: GCA_964520015.1. Classification (GTDB taxonomy): domain Bacteria; phylum Patescibacteriota; class Minisyncoccia; order Phycocordibacterales; family UBA2100; genus UBA10103. The sequence goes on along the minus strand of CAZFMA010000057.1, from coordinate 11,446 downwards.
TCCTGGACGGCGTAAGGTCAATCACAAATTTGCCGAGCTTTTTTAGAATCGGCGCATGGGAAAAGTGCGCCTTAGCCGACGTGGTGTCAAAAACTATTTCGCAAACATCCGGTTCGTTCACGATGGCTTGAATGGAGTCTGTGGAAGTCCGCACTCCCATTTCTTTGGCTTTTTTGATGCCGTTGGATTCCGGGTCGCGGCCGGTAAAAATGCCGCATTCTAAAAATTCCGAACGCAACACTTTAAACAGCAAGTCCATGCCTATATTACCGGTTCCGATAATTCCTACCTTGATTTTTGCCTTATCCGCACTCATATGAGGTTATATTATGACTTTTTTTCCAAAATAGGAAAGGACCCCTTGTAGCTAATAATAAACGGTACAGAAATCTCTCGGGCAGATAGTAATTCGGATACTGTGTTCGCCATGAACATGGAGAACAAGCTCGGGGTGTTTGAGGAGAGGAAGGAGGAATATTGGAACGCAGACAAGAAGCGCAAGGGTGAGGTATTGGACGCGATCGCGGAGGCGCAGAAAGCGGGCTGGGTTCTATAACGGCTTCGCAATATCGTAACGACTCTTTTGGAAGCCGGCGCTCGCGCGCCGCCCCTTTTCTTGTATTTATCGGCGAAAAGTCATATAGTCTTATGAATGACGCGCTCTAAAGGCACCTCAAAAAAAGCCCCCAAAGCCCCCAAAGCCCCCAAAGCTATTCTCATTACGGGTGGGGCTGGCTTTGTTGCCAGCAACGTCCTCAAACACCTCTGGAATCGATACCCGAGGGCGCATTTCCATGTGCTCGATGCGCTCACCTATGCGGGTGACTTGCGGAACATCCCGGACGAGATACATCGTGATAAACGCTTTACCTTCTGGTATGGCGACATACGGAACGCGCAACTCGTCGATACGATAATTAAACAGTGCGATATCGTGCTGCACTTTGCGGCAGAGACCCACGTCGCGCGTTCTATTGCTGACGATATAAAATTCTTCGAGACCGATGTCTTAGGCACGCAGGTGATAGCGAATGCAGTCCTCACGCACAAGAAGACAATAAAGCGTTTCGTCCATATCTCGACGAGTGAGGTCTATGGGACGGCACGAGGCGCGGGTATGAGTGAAGATCATCCGCTCGAGCCGCAGAGCCCATACGCAGCCGCCAAAGCCGGAGCTGACCGCCTGGTGTATTCATACATTGCGACCCATGATATTCCTGCAGTCATTGTAAGACCGTTCAATCTCTATGGCCCGAATCAACACCTCGAGAAATTAATACCGCGCTTCATCACGAGCATTCTTCTCCATGAACCCATGACTATCCACGGTACGGGGGAGAGTCAGCGTGATTTTACGTACGTCTCAGATCTCGCGCGTGCGACAGAGCTCATCATTGAAGCGCCAGATGCACTGGTACGTGGTGAGGTGTTCAATGTGGGCAACGATCGTGCGACATCGGTCTTAGAAATTGCGAACATAATCCAGAAGTTGATACCGTCTCGCTTCGAGATAAAACCAACCTTTACGAAATACACGGTTAATATCGGGGACAGACCCGGGCAGGTATTCAGGCATGAGAGCAATACCGACAAAATACGAACACGCCTCGGCTGGAAACCGCTCGTTTCTCTCGAAGAGGGTATCGAGAAAGCAATCGATTGGTACGTTGCCAACAAGGAGTGGTGGGGACCTAAGGTGTGGATGCGGCACGTAGATATCATTACGACCGAGGGTAAGCGCGAATTGCATTGATTATGAAGTGCGCCGACTACATTGCACAATTTTTGTTTGATTCTGTACCGGCGCTCTTTATTACCGGGCAGGTGAGTCCTGCGGAATCGATATCGGCTACAGAGTGATATGAGACCGGTGAAGGTGGTCATTCTGGTGAACGAGCTTCTTCGCGGCGGCGCGCAGCGCATCATTCTTGATATGGTGCGCGGTCTCGATTCTGCAGACTTTGAGATCGTCGTGGTCTGCATGAAAGACGCAGAAGTTTTTGGGGAACACGAGACACCCTCTCTGCGCGCTTTTGTCGAAGCCGCAGGCGTCAAGGTCATCTCTGTGTCGCATCGACGAGGATGGAGTTTCGCGGAGTTCGTACGCCTGTACACCGTACTCCGTGCTGAGGATCCAGATATTGTACACACGTTTCTTCCCTATGCAGGAACTATTGGTCGCGTGATTGCCCGCCTTGCAGGCGTAAAGAGGATTATTTCTACACAGTGCAATGTCCGGGTTGCCTATACCACCAAAGAATATTGGATGGATCGTCTTACGCTCTCGCTTGCTCATGCATGGACGGCCGCGGCAGAGGGAATCGAAATGGAGTATGGCGGTTCCATTGCATATTGGAGCAAACAGGCGTGGGGAGAGGGAAGACGACATTACACCATTGCAGGAGGAGTTGATTGCAATGCGATAGGCAGTGCCATAGCGCACCTCGATCGGCCGGCGAAAAGAGCTGTGCTCGGACTCCAGGAGGGAGATGTGATGGTGATGATGACAGCGCGGCTTATTTCCTGGAAAGGTCATGAGGACATCATAGAAGCGATGGCGCTTTTACCTGCGAATATGCATTTATATCTCGCGGGATGGGGGGATCGTCATCAAGCGCTTGTACGGAGCGCGCGCGATCGTCGTATCAAGGATCGTGTACATTTTTTAGGATCACGCAGCGATATATATGAGCTCCTGGGGGCCGCCGACGTATATGTGCAATCATTTAGTCGAACTCCGCAAGGTCGTGTGTGGACAGGGCCGAGTCTTTCTCAAATGGAGGCATGCGCGGCTGGCGTTCCGTCAATAAGTACGCGGGTCCCTTTGATTGAGGGCCTTATTGAAGATGGCGTGACGGGAAAAATCGCAGAGTTGAATGACCCGAAAAGCATCGCTGAGGCTATCAAGTGGATTGTCGCGCATCCAGTCGAAGCGCGGTCTCTGGTGCTTGCTGCAAAACAACGTGTACAAGAACATTATTCAATTGATACGATGGTCCGCCATTATGCGGGTCTCTATAAAGCTGTCTTGGGACTATGAAATCGCAATCGACAACATGTCCCCTCTGCAGCGCTTCTTCTACGTATGCGAACCTTGAGTCGCACACTGATCGCGGCACTACGTATGACCTGTATGAATGTCCGGTATGTCGCGCACAGTGGTGGGACCCTCTCAAGAATCCAGGGGCGGCATGGTACGAGCGTGATCTGCGATACGCAGGGGCAAATGAAAGTCCTTCATTTGAACCAAACTGGAATCATCGAAAGACGGTTGCCTATTTTGGGACGAAACGTGGGCGTGTGCTCGACATCGGGTGTGGCACCGGAAATTTTCTTTCGTGGGCAAAAGATTGTGGATGGAATGTCTATGGAATAGACTTTGATCGCAATGCAGTTCGTGCAGCGACTGAAGTATTTGGACTCCCAAACATATCTGTAACGACGCTTGCTGAATTTGTGAACTCCCATCCCGATCTTCTAGCGAGCTTCGACCTCGTCACATTTTTCGATGTGTTTGAACATATCGATGATCACAATAACTTTGCTACCCTTGTGTCACGTCTCGTCAAGCCCGAAGGATACATAGCGATGAGCATGCCGTATCGGGGCGCGGCGCGCTCCCTCCAGCCCAATGACCTTCCGCCGCGGCACCTCACACGGTGGGATAGAGAGTCTCTCACGTTCTTCTGGGAACGCCACGGATTCAGCGCGCGGTATTCGAAGCGGGTACCAGCTTCATTGGATGCAATTCTTATAAAGTTCCGCTTTACTTATGGAAAGGCATTTTCATTTGGGCTCGTACGCAAAGCACAGATGAAAGAACGCAAGAATGGTGTGCAAAAAAAGGGAGCGCCCCGCAGTATGCGGGTGCATGTCGTCCATGCGCTCGCGAAGACCAAGGATGCCCTTCTCTTTGGGATCCCTACGTTGCTCACGTGGCTCTTTCTCTTACCGAGTGAGAAGCGGTACACGGGGCTTTTTATGATAGCGCGGAAAGAGGGCCTCCGTGGTGTTGGTGAAGAATAGTAAACCATGATGTATGTTCTATCCTACGGCGGACTCTGCATCGCGCTCGTATTCCCAGTTGTAAGCGATCGTCAACAACTGGGAATATGATTATTGCAGCCCGAAGTGTTTCTTGATCCAAGCATCGTTCTCGATGCTATCCACAATGACATAGAGCGCATCTTTCCCAATGCGAAGTTCCGCTTTAATGAGCGCAATCAGCTCTTCGCAATCGTAAGGGGACAGCCACACACTTTTCTGTATTCCTAGGAAACCGCACTCTCGCATGAGCCGGCGCAAACGCTCGCGTACGCCGCGGCGCCGCTCGGGTATGTCGAATATGACCATACGGTATCGCTTGTCCCAACGCCGTTTTGTACCCGCCAAACGTGCAGCTTTTGCCTCTTCGAGCGCAAGCGCCCGTTTGCCCGCATCGGTTATCTCGACGTGTTTCTTCCCGCCTCGATTAACAAACCGTATATGTCCTTTGACGACCAGACGACCAATCGCAGTTCTCGTTTGAAATGTGAGTTTGTACCGTTGCTTGCCCATGATATGCGGAAGCAGTTGGAACACGTTGGGTGCAATCATGGCGACTGCAAGCACTCCTGCAGTTCCGATGACTCCGAGTACCGTTTGCCGGACGTAGTGCACGCGTCTTCGTTGTCTTGATCTTTCTTCCATTTTCCCCATATTCCCAATTGTAAGCTACCGTCAACGAATGGGAATATTGGATTGTGCATAGTGCGAAAATAAAACGGGAAAAACGGTGTCATGAAAACGGTGTCAGGTATCGTTTTCCCCGGTGTTCTCACAACACAGTATAACTCTGCAACCTTTTCGTTATTCTTTTTTCTTGCCGTACAGAGCGCGCTCCACCTGTTCGCACATGGCATGCCCCATCGCGATATGACCTTCTTGGATCCGGCAATGTGTGTCGTGGGGAGTTACGAGCGCAATGTCGCAAAGATCGCCGAATGCCCTACCTTTTTCTCCCGTCATTCCAACGATCACCATACCAAGCTTTCGGGCCATCTTGACCGCTTCGAGAATGTTCTTTGAATTGCCACTTGTGGTAATAGCAACCAAAACGTCACCTCTCTTTCCTAATCCTTCAAGCTGGCGTGAGAACACGAATTCGTATCCATAATCGTTAGCGATCGCGGTAATGTTTGAAGTGTTTGTCGTAAGAGCGATAGCAGCCATCGCTGGTCGTTCTATATTAAAGCGGCCCGCGAGTTCGGCTGCGAGGTGTTGCGCATCGGCTGCACTTCCACCGTTCCCGCAGAAATACGCGGTGCCACCGTTCTTGAATGATTCCGTAAGCGCGGCGGAGGCTTTCGCAACGGCTTCCGAGCACTTTTCAGCGGTCGCGGCGAGCACTCCGGCGGATGCATAGAGAGATGTCCGCGCGTTGCTCTTAGCCTCATTTGTCATAGCGACCATGGAGACCTTCTCCCACCCAAGCCCTCGAACCCACCTGAGGAATCGAGAACCACTCGTACGGACGAATAAAACAGCCTTAATTAAGAGTATTTGAGGAAACATACGACATACACAGAGAGGGCACCTTAACCTGTTTTGATGAGCATGTCAAGATTTTGTACTACAAGGCACGAAGTGCCTCGGCTACTCTTGCGCTCACATTTGGGTGAAGCGTTTGATCATTCACATCAATCCACCGCGCTTCGCTGTGTTGAGCATCAAGGACGATTGTTTGCTTTTTGATGATGTATCCGAAATATATGTCGACCGCGTGATAATTTATTCCCGGAAATTTGGAGTTTTCATGAATTTCATTGAGGACGCCTGCAAACACGAGCCCCGACGGTGACAACGAGAGTCCCGTTTCCTGTTTGGCGATACGACACGCGGCATTAAGGAAATCTTCATTCTTGTAGAGACGCCCGCCAAATGTATAGAAGATATTCGCAACCGGCTCGTTATTTCGTTTGCCGAGCAGAGTCTCTGTTCGTTCTGGGTTAATAAAAACAATATCGATAGTACAAATAGGAGAATACTCCGTTACCATTTTATAGTGGTCGAGGGACAATTCCTCCTTTTCCCTTTTTTTGTTCATGCCTTTTCTTTACGCATTCTCGTTTCCATAGCAATTTTGTCGCCCCCGCTCTTCCATTCTAGTCGACAAACAACAGAATGTGAATGTTTGCCTTTATCTCGGAATAATACTAAACTTCCGTATTCCTTAAGATTTTTCATCATGAAAACAAATAAAACACCTGACAAGTGGGTGGCTGTCTCTGGTGGATTTGATCCCTTACATATTGGGCATGTACGCATGTTCAAAGCGGCTCGCAAGCTCGGTGACAAGCTCGCTGTCATCATCAACAATGATAATTGGCTGCAGGCAAAAAAGGGATTTGTCTTTATGCCGGAGAAGGAACGTGCGGAAATAATCCGCGAACTGCCGTTCGTCGATAAAGTGGTCTTCACAGACCACAAAATCAAGGATCCAGACAAGAGTATTGCGCGGTCATTAAAGAAACTCAAACCTGCAATTTTTGCTAACGGAGGTGACAGGAAAAACATGAAAGATATTCCCGAAGCTTCTGTGTGCAGGGAACTGGGCATTCGAATGGTCTTCAACGTCGGCGAAGGCGGGAAAGTGCAATCATCATCATGGATGATCGGTGCTTCTCGAAGGCCTGCTTCACAGACGATTCGGCCATGGGGACGATTCTTCGGGTGGGACAACGGCAAGAAGTGGTATTTGAAGACGGTGTATGTCGCAGCAAAGAAGCGACTCTCTCTCCAATATCATCATCATCGTTCCGAACACTGGATGCTCGTGGAAGGGGACGCAAGCGCAACCATACAAAAGCCTGGCAAAAAGTCAGAGCGGATTGAGCTCGTGAGGGGAGAAGTCGTGTATGTAGATACGAAAGTAGTGCATCGGCTGGAATCTAAACGCGGTGGTGTTGTTGTAGAGGTTGCTCTTGGGAATTTCGATGAAAACGACATTGTCCGCTTGGAGGATGATCACGGACGCCTCCCGGCAACTCGTCGGTAGGGTGTGGTAGAATGTCGCGCATGATACTTGAGAAGACATTGCGCTGGATTGTTATCGGAGCGATATTTTCTCTCACCATCATTCCATTCATTGTCTCCGAATCACTCTTCTTTCCTTACATAACAGGCAAAAACTTTGCCTTCCGCATCATTGTTGAAGTAATGGCGGGTGCGTGGCTCACGCTGGCGCTTGTTTATCCTCAGTATAGACCGCGTAGATCGTGGATTCTCACCGCCTTTACGGTGTTTGTACTTGTGATCGGGCTCGCCGATGCGCTCGGAGCATATCCATTCAAAAGTTTGTGGAGCAATTATGAACGCATGGATGGGTGGGTGACGCTCGCGCACCTTGTGGTGTATCTCTTTGTTGCGGCGTCTGTCATGACAAAAGAAATACTGTGGCGGCGATTGTTTTATGTTTCTCTAGCACTCTCGGCCTTCGTTTCTCTTTATGGCTTCATGCAAATTGCAGGGATAACAGCAATCGGGAATAGAAGTGCCGCAGGACTCGGAGCCCGTATAGATGCCACCTTTGGCAATCCAATTTATCTTGCAGTCTACATGCTTTTCCATGTATTTATTGCACTCTGGTTATGGACGCGGGCGTGGATAGAGCGTGGAGCGGGGAAGCGGCTCTGGATATCGCTTCTTTTTGCCTTCGTAATTGCAATCGATACATCCATTCTCTTCTTTACCGGTACGCGGGGTACGATCATGGGGCTTCTTGGAGGATCCGTGCTTACTGCACTTCTACTCATATTGTTTGCGCGCCCCGCTCATTCGGTGGGGGGTGCATGGCCTCTTGCGCGCCGTATTGCGGTTGGCTATCTCGCCGTCACCCTGCTTCTCATCGCTGGTTTCTGGGTTATCCGCGACGCATCGTGGGTTCGGGAAATAGGTTTTTTGAATCGTCTCGCGACGATTTCGGCCACCGATAACACCGTAAGGGCGCGTTTCATCAATTGGTCTACTGCGTGGAAGGGGGTGAAAGAGCGGCCGCTCTTGGGATGGGGGCAAGAAAACTTCGCAATTGTTTTCGACAAATACTACGATCCGCGCATGTACGCACAAGAGCCGTGGTTTGATCGCGTACACAATATCATTTTCGACTGGCTTGTTGCCGGAGGTTTCTTGGGACTTTTGAGCTACCTCTCTATTTTTGCGGCGACACTCTGGGCGCTATGGAGAAAAGCATTTTCAACGGTGGAGGCGAGTATCCTTACGGGGTTATTGGCTGGGTATTTCTTTCACAATTTTTTCGTATTCGATAACGTCACGAGTTACATTCTGTTCATCACGGTCCTCGGCTACATTGCATGGCGAAGTAGTAGCGCACAAAACGATCCGCCGTTTTGGAATTGGTCACTGCCAAAACAAACAGTACCCTTCCTTGCGGTAGGCGCTCTCGCGCTGGTTTTTGGCGCGTATATGCTCATCAACGTGCCCGGTTTGACGCAAAACAAACTTCTCCTTCAATCCCTTGTTCCGCAAGCAGAAGGAATATCAAGAAATCTTGAACTTATGAAGAGCTCGATCGATACGGGGAGTTTCGGCACTCAAGAAGCTCGCGAACAGTTGTCACAAATGGCATCTCGCATTGCCGGATCATCGGAAGTTTCTGCCGCAGACAAACAGGCGTACTACCAAGCAGCTGTTTCGGAAATGCAGCGGCAGCACGAGGAATCCCCCCTTGATGCTCGCGCCCCGCTTTTCCAGGGAATCGTTCATAATGCATTTGGTAATCTCGCTGCAGGGCGTGAGGCGCTTCTACTCGCGCTCAAGCTCTCTCCCAATAAACAATCGATTCTTTTCGAGCTTGCATTAAACGCAGAGGCACGCGGGGATTCAAGCGCTATCTTGGAGCTGCTTAAAACGGCATACGAAGCAGAGCCCGCAAACGTGCAAGCGCGGACCTTTTATGCCTCAGCGCTAATCAGGGCGAATAACTACACGCTGAGCGACGAAATACTTGCGCCTCTTATCCAGACGGGCGAAGCGGCCGATCCGCGCATTACGGGAGCGTATCTCGCGAACAAACGATTCGACAAGATCGCGACAGTGTGGGAAGCGAAGGTGAAAGCACAACCACAGGATCCGGGCGGATATTTCACACTTGCTGCCGCCTACTATGGGATGGGCAATAAGGAGAAAGCAATTGAGGCACTCCAAACGGCAGCCAAGCTTTCCCCTGACGTAGCACTTCAGGCAGCGGGCTTTATCCAGCAGATTCGGGACGGCACTCTGCAGCTTGAGTAATACCCAAAAAGGTTTCCCTTGTCTTGTACAAAATAATCTCCGCGCTATACTAATCCTGTGAGTGCCACACATTCGTGTGCAGTGTGGTTTTCGATTGAAAGTCGCCGAAGTACCGCCCTCACGGGCGGTATTCGGTTTTTTGGGTATTGCGAGACTTGATCTGGATGGTACCCTGAAGTAGGCGGGGTATAGCGCGGAGGGCGGCGGCACTCACATAAGACTTTCACTTTGGAGCTCGCACCCGTCCTCCGCTTTGTGCCGCACATCTTTTTAAAATTTTCTGGCAGGAATACTTTCATTCGCAATTCATTTCACTGAAATAAAAGTTATCCACATTTGTAAGCGTAAAATACAGAATACGCGTACTTGAATGTAATAATGAATTTGTAAACGCATCTTCGCGTCCTACGCGTGAGTGCGGGTCGATTAGATAACTCACAGCAAAATTTATATGGCGAAGAAAAAGAAAAAGGCCAAGAAGGCAAAAAAGCGACTCTAGTCGCTCTCCGAACGTTTTGTTCGGTGGAAACATTCCCTCCTCTCGGAGGGTTTGTTTTTTATAAGGGATATCGCGTAGAGACTCGTTTTAAGGTACGATGCCCGAATGGCCCCAGAACACAATTCTCATATCCGACGCTATCCACAGCGGTTTAAACGTTGGTCGAGCCCGCGTTCAGTCGGTCTTTCTTGGGTCTGTCGAATTGTGTACGGGGTATGACATTTTGGAAACGTATACTGGGCGACGAAAACCTGACTGCTCTTCGGGCGGCCGAACCCATTGTCGCTACCACGAACGCTCTGGAAACCGAGACCAAGACCCTCTCTGATGATGCACTCAAGGCTAAAACACAGGAGTTCAAAAAGCGTCTCGGGGAAGGGGCATCTCTCGACGATCTTGCTCCGGAGGCGTTTGCGGCAGTCCGAGAGGCGAGTCGGCGAACCCTCGGTCAGAGGCACTTTGACGTGCAGCTCGTGGGCGGAATGATTCTGCATCAAGGTGGTATTGCCGAGATGCGCACGGGAGAAGGAAAGACACTCGTTGCTACACTACCGGCGTATTTGAATGCACTCACAGGCAAGGGAGTTCACATTGTCACGGTCAACGATTATCTTTCCCGTCGCGATGCAGTATGGATGGGCCAGATCTACTGGGCGCTTGGGATGACGGTTGGTGTGATCAATCACGAGTCTTCTTTTTTGTACGATCCCACACACGTCTCCGCCGAGATTCTCGCAAAGGACGATGCGACACGGGATCAGACAGGAAGCTTTAAGGTAGTACATGATTTCCTTCGCCCGTGCTCGAGAAAGGAAGCCTACGCCGCTGATATTACGTATGGCACCAACAACGAATTCGGCTTCGATTATTTGCGCGACAATCTTGAGTATGAAATCGGGGTGCTTCGTCAGCGTCTTCCCACGACCGGCGGGTACAATTTTGCGATCGTTGACGAAATAGATTCAATCCTTATCGATGAGGCGCGTACCCCGCTTATTATCTCAGCGCCCGTGTCTGACGCGGAATCACTCTACGGAAAATTCACCACTATCGCTGCGGCTTTGATTCCGGAAGAGGATTACGCCGTTGAGCATAAGCACAAGCAGATCGCCCTTACCGATAGCGGTATCGAAAAAGCGGAAAAAGCATTGGGAGTCGAAAATATCTACACGGATGCAGGAATCAAATTTGTCCATCATCTAGAAACTGCAGTTCGGGCGAAGGCGCTTTTCCAGCGTGACAAGGCGTACGTCGTGAAGGACGGACAGATCGTTATTGTCGATGAATTTACCGGCCGCCTGCAGCCCGGGCGGAGATGGAGCGAGGGCTTGCACCAGGCGATTGAATCGAAAGAGGGGGTGGAAGTGCAGCAGGAATCGCGCACGTTTGCTTCGATTACCTTTCAAAATTACTTCCGCCTCTATGCGAAATTGGCCGGCATGACGGGTACCGCCGTCACCTCTTCGGAAGAGTTTTATAAGGTGTATGGCCTGAACACGGTCGTTGTGCCGACGAACAAACAGGCAGCCCGAAAAGACCACGAGGATCTTATATTCCAGACTGAAGAGGGAAAAATGAAGGCCATTGCACGTCGGGTCAGGGAACTGCATGAGAAAGGACAGCCGGTCCTCGTGGGCACCGTATCAGTTGAGAAAA
>CAZFMA010000056.1:0-6603 GCA_964520015.1 uncultured Candidatus Saccharibacteria bacterium | reverse complement strand
TGGGAGAATACGGAGCGCAACCAGGATCGTTTGACGACGACACTCCACCCGGGCATTGTATGGTCAATGTGCCCGGAGCAGTATCAGTGCCAGTGGATACAGTACGCGGATGATCGGAGATTACCTTAAGCGCCTTTAGTTGTAAAATATCGGGATTGATTTGATTGAGAATAATCCAAATTGAAAGAAGAAGCAAAAGTCCCAAAACGACGTCGCCGAGTATTTTTTTCGCCTGGCCTTTGTGACTCCACATATCTGACTGCCCCATGTAGAGATACCCTGCATAGGCGATGCGTAGTACGGCGGCGATGGCGCCGATAATTAATGCAAAGCGAAAGAGTTTGTTGAAGAAATTTGAGAGATCGCCATCTTGTATCGGAGTTTTATACAGATCATCCAGGGGCCCTCCGGGGGTATCAACGAGAGGCACAAATGTGGGGTCTGCAGCATAGGCCACACACATTGTGCTCAAAAAGCAGGCAATCGCGATGAGCGATATCATACCTATCCGAAAAGAAATTCGCATACTCATTTTGTTAGTCGTAGGAGCCACAATGATTTGTCGATAGCATTCATGAAAGCAATGTGCGTGCCCGCGCTGCTTATCGTGAGATTTTCCATATCAATCGAAGTGTTCGGCGCATAGACAATTTGTGCGCTCCCGGCACTTGCATTAACACGCCACAGTACATCTGATGAATGCGCCGAACCCTGGTACCACTCATCGAGGAAGCGACGCGCGGTAGACCCCCGTGGTACAGCGCAGTATGCGATCAGATCTCCGCCCGAGGCGGATCGGCCTTGGGCCGATTTTCCACTCGTCCCTACGGGATTGCGATTTGTACCCACGCCTTGCGCGGACAAATCGGGAACCCACACACATTTGTCGGCGATTGTTCTAATCTGCAAACCGATCGGCGCGGCGCTTCCCTGTACCTGCACGAAGAGTGCGAGTGCCCCGCCACTGGATTGGCCATAGAGAAACGTGCCTGCATTTCGTCCGAGCATGGTGAGGCCGGGGGTAGAGCGCACGAGCGGGCTCAATGAGCCATCGCCTTTCAGTTCATATGAATACCCGGGCACATCATCGCTCGCAGCTTGTGTGAGAATAATACGTCCATCCGTGAGCCACTGATGTCTCCAATGCCGGATGCTTGAGGTAAATACACGAGTGGGCTTTGCTCCATTCGCTTCCGCGCGAATGCCCACTATGCCGGAGCCCTCTTCAAGAAAATAAAAGAGCGCGCCCGTTTTGGGGTCAAACGTTATAGCTTCAATATTTTGGGGGAGGGCAATACTGGAAAACATCATTGAACTTGTTGCCTCACCACTCTTTGAGCTCGTGCCGACAGATCCGATGACCGTCACAATATTTCCTGCGTCATCTAATGAGCGCTCGATGATCTTTCCGTTGTGTGTAAAGAGAGCTTCGTAGACCTTGGGGACGAGCGTATTGGTAAGCCTCGTAACGAGACCCGTCTCAGGGTCGGCATCAAATATGTAGCCGCTCGAGCGCTCTACATAGCGCAGAAGCTCGCTTTTCCCGCTCTGGATAAAAGACATACCGGCAACGGGTTTCGTATGAACATGCAGCATTTGTGCGGGGCGTGGTGCTGCTGTAGCCGACGAAGTACTCGTTTGTATCGTCGCGGCGTTCGGGATTCCGCCAATATCTGAAGTGAGCGAAGTCGTAAGGGATTCCGATACTCCCGTGCCGCCTCCTGTAACTGAACTCAATAGCCGCGAGAAAAAGCCAGCGCGTTCGAGTTCCCCTGTCGTGGGGCTTTGCCCGCTTGTTCCAATTTGTGCTGTAGGGCCTGTTGTAAAGCCGCGGGCCGCGTCCTCACCGGCGGTCGTTTGTGATTGTGATTTGAGAAAGAAATACCAGCCCGAGAATGCTCCAAGGATCAAGACGATCGTAGCGGCAAGGACGTAGGTGATGATAGTTCGTGTCTTCATTTTATTGTTCGAAATTACGGAAGAGGTCGAGAGCGGCAGAGTCTGCCGAAAACGTAATGTTCCACGAGCCCTTGGCTTCAAGAAAGTAATTTGTTGCATGGGTGAGTTCGACATTCAAGAGCGCTACACCGCTTGAGTTCTCGGCATTTATTGTTATTGCATTTGGGTTTGTCGCACTCGCCGGTATCGCCTTCCCGTTGACACGCCATGCATAGATGAGCGCAGGATCTTCGGCTCGTACTGCTTGCGCAAAATAGGGCACTGCTACAAATGTCATCTCGGATCCGGGGATAAATGTTACGGCCCCTAGTGCTTGGTGATACATAAGGCCGAAGAGTGGATGATTTTGGTAGAGGGTAAGAATCGGCTGCACCGGAGAGAGCACGTACGAAGCTTCGTTTACGAACACCCCGTCTTCTGAGCGCGCCTCGACGGTGATTCTCTCATTGCCAAAAAGGTGTTCTGCGGGCATAACCAGACTCGATTTGCCTTTACCCGAAACGCTTCCCATGATTTCCCCATTTTTTTTCCATGTGAAATTGATAGCGGGACTTGCGACATACGTGCCGCTCGGGCGTTTGAACTGCGGGATCGCTTGCAGATAGAGATTTGTCCCCGCGGAGGCATGCGCCCGGCCTCGATAGAAAGGGGGAACGTATGAATCAGAATCTACCAGTAGATCCAATTCGGTCGCGATAATGGTCACCTCGGCAGAGGCCGCGACGTCATCTTGCGCCGCTACCGAGACGGTAACCTCCGTCGCTATCCCAAGCCCACCGAGCGTGATCGTTGTGGAATCAGCACCGGTTCCCTGCGCGCTCGTTTTCCCGTTTACACGCCACGTTATATTCGTCTTCCCAAGATCCAGCACTGAACTCCGTGCTTCCAAGCGCACCGTGTCGCCTGGCCGGGGATGCACGGGGCTATACGTTATTAAGACCGCATTTTCTATTCCCGAGAGACCGACTTGCGCGTGCACGGAGTATGAAAAAAAGAGAAGTAGGGCGGAAAGAAAAATGACACTACCATATCCATACCGTACTACCATACACACCTATTATATATCGCTCGGCCGCCTCCATTCTTCAATTACCGTATATGCCACAGTGCCAGTCCAAAATGGAATTCCACCGAAGAGCGGTGCCAATTCCCCTGCCAGTGTCCCTAGAAATCGGAGGATCCTTTTGGGACTCAGCATGCTAACTCCGAGAATCGAAAAGATCATTCCAAATACCAATGCTGCAACGACGCTGATGACAGGCGTGATAAGCCAGCCGACATAGGGAATCAATAATACAGCCCATTGCGCGGCATCGACCAAAATCGCTATCAAAATCAGGAATCCTCCGGCGAAGATGCCTATCTTCGAAGTATTCATTGTTGGGATGCAGTATCGGATGTCTGCCCTGCATTAAAGTTCACGGGCGAAGATTGCACACGTTCGGCTGCGGCGTTTGTATTTGCAGCGCTTATCGCTCCTACGTCAGGCCCCATATCGTTTGCTGCCTCAAGCTCTTGTTTTGCCTTTTTGATCGCAAGGATTTGTGATGGGTCAGACGTGATGATCTGATCTTCGGTATACGATGCGATCACTTTGATTGCGACATGTTTGAGGCCTGCGAAGAAGATCCCTTCCCCCACATCGGACTCGAGAAGCAAATACTTTTCCTCATCCGACAATTTGAATGTTTGCTGCACGAGATCAACGGAAGTCGGTGATTGACGTAAAAGCAATTGAATAGAAGAGTTGGTGATCATCGCGGTGCCGTAGGGTGAGGTCAAAAAGTCGTTCACGTCTTGCGTGATCGTTGAAAGTCCCAGATAGTATTTACGTCCACGCTTTGCGATGCCAAAGAGAAATGAGGCGGTGTCTTGGGATTTCATCATCCACCACGCCTCGTCGATGACGAGAAGGCGCTTACGAAGTTCCTTGCGCACGGTATTCCAAATGTGATGCGTAATGATGTACATCGCGACAGGTTTCAAATCATCTTCCATGTCACGCACCGAAAAGACAACAAGTTTTTTGTTCATGTCTACGTTGGTCGGACGGTTCATGAATCCCGACCACGTACCCTTTGTATATTTCGAGAGACGCGCTACAAGGGATTCCGAGCCTTCCATACCGGAAAGCACAAGCTCAAAGTCAGAGAGGAGTGGGGGTTCAATCGCTGCGAAGTTCGCATCAGCAGTGATGTCTTTCAGCGCATAAGTCTCGGTAATCGCGCGATCAATCACCGCATCTTCTTCGGGGGTGAGACCTCCGAGCATGATACGGAAAAGGCCGACCAACGTGATGATGTTGCTTCGCAAAATATCAGAGGGATTCTCATCCTCGCGTGGAATCGGAAGATCAAATGGATTTATATGGTGTTCGGAGGAAAGTGAAATGTTGAAGTACCGTCCGCCGACGGTCGTTGCGAGGTATTCGTACTCACGCTCCGGGTCAATCACGATTACTTCGACGTCAAACATGAGCGAGCGCAGGATCTCGAGTTTTGTGCAGTAGCTCTTTCCCGCGCCGGATTTTGCAAATGTCACCGAGTTGTAATTTTCAAGCGAGAAACGATCGAAGAGAATAAGAGAAGAATTGTGCCGGTTAATGCCGTAGAGAATTCCTCTGTCGGAGGTGAGGTCGAATGAGATAAAGGGAAAGATCGAAGAAAGCGGAGCGGAGTTCAGTTTTGTGTGCACGTTGATCTCATCCATTCCGAGGGGGAGTACCGAGCGGAATCCTTGTTCCTGTTGGAAAAGCGCCGGCCGGATGTAAACAAGGCGTGACTCAAGAATAGAGCGTACGTCTGTCTCGACCTTGTCGATCTCTTCGCGCGTATTGCCATAGATCGTGAGATAGAGGCCCACATCGAAGATACGCTCCTGTGCTTGCTGCAAGGAATCCCGGAGTTGTTCGAGATCTGTATAGGCGGTATCCAGCATTGGGTCACGCACCATTCCCTTCCCTTCACGCGTACTTATTTGGCTCTGCACCTCGGCGACTTTTTTCTGGAATTTACGAAGCATTTCGTTGGTATCCATCGGGTGGATGAAGATGGAAATATCGATTACCTTGTCCATGTTGATGATCGGCGCAAACCAGCCGGTTGTAAGAAAACGTGGATATGAAATCACAAAAAATGTGCGCGCTATCTTCTCTCCAAGGTCGAGTTCGCGCGAGCTAATGCGCAGGGCGTGTGGGGCTATTACATCCTGTAAATCCAGAATTCCCGACTTATAGATTTCTTCCGGAAGAACGGGAAGAACATTCGGGCTCTCCGTTTGCTTCTTTTTAAATAGATCTAAAAGTGCCATATTATTTTTCGATTGGCATGGGCTTGCCCTCTTCGCCGGGATTGAACATTTTGTAGAGAAGCTCGATTGCTTCTTCGGTGCCAAGCTGCACGGTGCGCACGCCGGTGCGGACCAAGCCCTGTTGCACAATTGCTATACGCTGCTCCAGCTGAGAGACCTGCTCTTCGAACGTCTTATTCGATTCTTCCGCGCTTCTTTTTTTCTTACCAAACGGAAGCATCGATCCTATTCCTTTGCGCGTCATCGCGATTGTCGGAGAATACGGGACACTGATAAAGAAATTCTTCGTCATGATATTTGCCGCTTCGGTGAAGCTCTTGATGAATTGAATGTACTCGCGAATCTGAATACGCATGAGGTCGTCGAGCTGCCCTTTGTATGCGACCTCAAGAGTCGCGATATAGGGTCGGATATCGAGCATGCGGGATTGCACAAATATTTGCACGGAAAAATCCAAGGAATTCAGAAAGTTTTGAAACTGAATAATGAATGCCGTCTGCTCGTCTTCTGATTTCAGAGCGAAGTTGAGAGAAGATGCAAGCAGGATTGCGCGCAAGCCCCCGTCTTTGAGGACAACAATGCCGTCGCGTACCTCGGAAACAGGCAGGAAATCCTGCGTAGATTTGGCGTTTGCGCGCGGGCCCGTGTTTTGTGTCGATGTATTTGGCATGGTATGTGTACTAAACTTCTAGCTCTTGTTTCGGAAATATTTCTCGCGCGGTGCGTATCGGCGCCACAATATTTGCCGCTCCGCCTCGAGCTGCTTCTCGCTCCGCATCGTTTACCACACCCTGCGCAATGCGCTCCTTAATATCCAAGCTCCACGAAAGCTCATGGAGCTTACTGTCCGAGAGTTTCGGCACGTATAGTTGCTCTCCTCCTCGCGGGACGAGCTTACCCACAATCGGCGGGGTGACGTTTTTTTTGCGGGCGTTGTTCCACAGGTAGAGTTTGCTACGCATAAAAAAGTAAAACACATGTTCGAGCCCGATGATGAAGGGGCGCCCATTGAACTGAAAAAACGCGAGACCTGCGGCAAGTCCACCTGTAACAGCGATGAGGGGCGCGGCAATATAAATCGGGAGGATGCGCCAGAAGATATAGCAGGCGCCGAGGCCCCCGCCGATATAGATGAACTGTCTGAAGGTGAGGGGACCAAAGATTTTGTCTTCCACTTCTATAAACTGCGGTACTTGGAATTGCATGAAATTAGCTGCTAGGGACTAGCTGCTAGCTTCTAGGACAATCAAACAAGAGCTAGATGCTGGTCTCCAGTTTCACAATCATAGCACGCAACATCTTGCTAACTTCCGAGAGAAGTGCATTTGTACCAAC
>CAZFMA010000055.1:0-12037 GCA_964520015.1 uncultured Candidatus Saccharibacteria bacterium | reverse complement strand
AATATCATACACTCCTGGCGCGAGCTTAGTCTTTTGCGTCGCCATCCACGCACTGCCCAAAGCTTGAGTCGCAAAGCTCATGTCCATCACGCTCGCGGGATGCCCTTCAGCAGCAGCGAGATTCACAAGCCGTCCTTCGGCGAGTACGTATATACGTTTTCCCTGAACTTTGTATTCCTGCACAAATTCACGCACAGTCGTCGGTTCACCTTCCGCGAGGCTTCGCAAATCCTTCAAATTTATCTCGACGTCAAAATGCCCCGCATTACACACCACGGCACCATCTCTCATCGCCTGAAAATGTGGCTTCGTGATGACATCAATGTTGCCCGTCACCGTGCAGAATAAATCTCCTTCTATTGCTGCCCTCACCATAGGCATAATACGAAATCCGTCCATCACGGCTTCCAGAGCTTTCACTGGATCAATTTCTGTGACGATCACATTCGCCCCCATGCCGCGTGCGCGCATGGCAAGGCCCTTGCCACACCAGCCGTATCCTGCAATAACGACCGTCTTCCCCGCGATCAACATATCGGTCGCGCGGATAATGCCGTCGAGTGTGGATTGACCTGTGCCATAGCGATTGTCGAACATATTTTTCGTCTTTGCGTCATTTACTGCAACGATCGGAAATTTGAGTGCGCCATCGCGATGCATAGCACGCAAACGTATAACGCCTGTTGTCGTCTCTTCCGTGCCGCCAAGAATATTTGGCAAGAGATCAGTGTGACTAGTGTGAATAAGCGAGACAAGATCCGCGCCATCATCCATGGTGAGGTGTGGCTTCTGTGCAATAACTGATTCCAGGTGCTTGAAAAACGTTTCCTTACTTTCTCCCTTTATCGCGAACGTGGGAATACCGAAATCTTTTACCAGACTCGCCGCGACGTCATCCTGTGTTGAGAGCGGATTTGAAGCACAGAGAAATACATTGGCTCCGCCGGCTTTGAGTGTGATCATTAAATTCGCGGTCTCCGCCGTGACATGCAAACACCCTGCCAATGTCTTCCCAGCAAACGGCTTCTCCTTCTCGAATCGTGCGCGGATAGAGCGCAAAACCGGCATATCCCGCTCGGCCCATTCAATGCGCCGCTTTCCCTCGGCTGCTAGTCCTATGTCTTTGATGTCACTTTCCATTTCGCGCAGTATACAAGACTAGAGTGAAAGTGTCTCGCCATAGGAGGCTGCATAGCGTTCTTTCAATTCTGGAATCGTAAATTTGTGATTTTGTGTTCCGTATTTTTCTACGGCATACGCAGCAACGGCGCTCCCCAGCTGTGCAGCCACTTTAAGAGATTGCTCTCGAAGGAACGCTGCGATAAATCCTGCACGATATGCATCTCCCGCACCGGTTGGATCCACGAGCTTGGCTGGTACTGCCTGCACCGTGTACTCCCCCTCTTTGGTCACGACACGCGATCCCTTATCCCCCATCGTCACCATGAGGGCAGCAGATTTTTCTAATATCTTCTTTTCATCCCATCCTGTTTTTTGGACGAGAAGATTCAATTCATAATCGTTTGCAAATATTCCCCGTGAACCCGTAATCCCATCACGAAGATTGTCTGCAGAAAGGACTGGCATTTGTTGCCCCGGATCGTAAAAATACGGAATGCCCTGCGCGCGGTAATACGCCGGCAGTTCTTGCATATCCTGCACGCAGCCCGCACCGATAATCGCACACCGACTTTCCTCTGTATTCGGCAGTGGCACATACGGCTGCGCACCGGCCGCCATTGAGAACGCTGCGATCTGATTATTTCCCCGATCCGTAATGATAAAGGCAGAGGAAGTGGAGCCGGTGGGATCAATCTTGATTGAAGTGGGATCAATCTTGACTCCGCGGAGGTGCCCTGCGTATCGCTCGAAATCCGATCCTGCGGTTGAAATGATATGAGGTGATTCTCGGAAAAGCGCGAGACTATATGCAATATTCCCCGCCGTGCCGCCGAAGTTTTCTGAAAAGTCTTCTACGGAGAAACTGACGTTAATGTTGTGAAGTTTGTCGGCAAGGAAATGCTCTTTGAAAAGCCCGGGGAAATCCATGATGCGATCGTACGCGATAGACCCAGAAACAAGTATTTTTGACATGGGAATGATTATACGCTAGATATCATCGATGATAGACTGATCCTATATGTCGTTGAACGAAGATTTTTCTCAAGAACGCGCATGGAGGAGGGGGCCAGGGATTTTACCGGGAGCGGACGTGGAGCGCACAATATTTGGCTCCCCTATTGTCAGTCCAAATGAGAAGCACCACGAACATATGCCTTTTGCGCAGGCGATACGGTTTGCCAAAGAGCACCAGCCGAATACTCTCAGGAGGTCACGAGTTGTCCGTGAACTCCGCGCCAAAGTGGCAGAGCTCTGCGAAGATAAGACAGCGCCGGTCAAATTCTTTACCGCAGTTGATACCCCGCTCGACGTATACCATGGTGCAGATGCTTTTTTCGAACAAGAAGGCCGTATTGCGACGATAGACATTTCTTTACACGAGAAAAGTGGTCACAAGGCAGACGCGCTTGTCGTCGCAACTCTAGACAAAGAAGGACGTGTAATTATAAGCGACGAGGAGATGGCGAAAGCCGCGAAGGATATCGCGAGACGTCTTAATGCTAAATCCTTTCACTAACGTTGTTTCAAAACAAACCGCCAGGGTTTTTTGGCCCACTCTCCTGCGTATGCAATGCCGATTCGCGGAGTTCTTTTGATCTTTCGGAGAGATATCTTTACTCCTCTATCTTCTACCCAGAGTCCTGACTTTCGCGAGAGCATTAATCCATTCAAATTCTTATCTATTCCCATCGCCTTCGTCACCCGCGCTGGGCCGGAAACAGTTTCGACACCGCGTATCAAAACCGCCGCGGGATATTCCTCTTTCCCGCACACAAGGTTGAGCATCCAGTGCATGCCATATGTGAAGTAGACATATATCGTGCCGGCTTGCGCAAACATAGGCGCATTACGCGCAGTCTTACCGCTTCGTGAATGACTCGCCCTATCGTTCCACCCACCATACGCCTCCGTCTCCACGATCATGTAGGCCACTTCCCTATCTCCAACCTTTCGCACCAGATACTTCCCTATCAAATCTCTCGCGACCACTAGCGGCGAGCGATCAAAGAACTCCTTCTTGAGGACCTTCTTCATCTCGACATCCTACACTACGACATTCTTCGGACTTCCTGCGGCGAAAGCTTTGATGTTCTCGCAGGTTGTGAGATTGATCTCGTGTTTTGCCTCTCGCGTATTAAATGCGATGTGCGGGGTAACAATAACATTGGGCATATCTATGAGCACGTGCGCCGCAGTAAGAGCTTGAAATTCCTTTATATCATGATGCTCTTCCGAAAGCAGGGACGTTTCATCGAGCAGTTCCCTCTCTCCTTCCAAGACATCGAGACCTGCGCCGGCAAGCTGCCCGCTCTGGAGCGCTCGTGCGAGCGCGAGCGTGTCTACGATCGCACCGCGCGCGGTATTGATGAGGAAACTTCCTTTTTTGAATTTGGCCAGCAATTCTGAAGTAATGAGGTGGTGGGTCGCCGGAATATACGGCACGTGGAGCGACACGATATCGCTGGCCGCGACCAGCTCTTCGAGCGGCCGATACTGCATGCCCACTTCTTTTGCAAAGATTTCATCAGGATGCACATCGAATGCACAGACATCCATCGCAAATCCTTTTGCGATACGCACAACATTCTTCCCTATATTGCCAGTCCCCACGATACCTATCGTCTTACCAGCGAGATCAAACCCCTCATAATCTTTGACATCAGTCGTTCCATCGCGCCGCAGACGATCGTATGCAGCGTAGGCTTTGCGTGAGAGCGCCAAGATAAGAGCGAATGCAAATTCGGCCACGGTCCGCGCGCCATAGACTGGCACACTCGAGATAACGATGTTCTTCGACTTCGCTCCCGCGGTATCAATGTGATCCGTGCCGGTCGATCGCGCGGCGATGCATTTCAAATTCGGTAGTGCATCAAGGCACTCGCGCGAAAGCGGCGAAGATACGAAAATTGATAGCACTTCGGCATCAGCCACAGCCTTTAGAGATTCAGGTGTAATTTTGTCGAGAAAAACGAGCTCGTGTCCGGCCAGTTCACTCCTGAATAACTTCTCGGCTTCTTTCTCGACTGCGTCAAAAACGATTTTCATGCGAGTCAGTATATCAGTTAGACATTCGCGGGTACCTCCCTACACGCTTCGCTGCAATATGCGTTTCCTTCTGCATCGCGGCATGCATCGCACGCAATAAAGTGAAAGTGGCATGACTTCTCGGCGCAGTCGGCATATCTCTCCGACGGGGCGCCACAGAGATGGCACTTCCCTATAACTTCCCTCTCCCCACCAAAATCCATCGTGACACGCTGATCGAATGTATAGAGCGTTCCCAAAAAATCTTTACCCGGATATTTCTCCATATATGAATGGATGCCACCGTCGAGCTGTCGGACATTCTTGAATCCCTTGTGCTGCAAATAGGCCGCCATCTTTTCGCATCGCACACCGCCGGTGCACACCGTGACCACCTGTTTTTCCTTGAGGGGCGCAAGCTTGTCGACGACGAGCGGCAGATGGCGCGACGCTGAAATGCCGGATTGAACTGCATTTTTGAAATGTCCGGAAGCGAATTCGTAATTGTTCCGCATATCGATTACGACAAAATCCCGGCCTCTTTCGTACCATGTCCGTAATTCTTCCGGAGAAATGCGTGGTGCGGTCGAGAGGCGCGGATTCGCTTCTTCCTCGCTGAAGCCCGTGCCCACGATTTCTCGCCTCACCTTCACCGAGAGCCCCGGAAAGCTCTTTCCTGTCCCAAGACTTCGCTTCACGTGCAGATCGACAAATCTCGCGTCGGTAAAAAATCGAGAAACAAACATTTCAGTATTTTCTGCGGTACCTTCGAGCGTCGCATTTATTCCTTCACGCGCAACAATCACACGTCCTGTGAGAAAGAGCTCTCCGGCGAGAGAGCGCACCCGATCTGCGAGTTTTTCCGGAGCATCAATATCAATGTACTTATAAAAAAGTAGCACTTGATATGCGCTTCCGTGCCGTTCAGCATCTGAACTTTTCATGGTGTTACTATAACAAAGCAAAGTATTTTGACCCATACGGCCTCGGAATGACTCCCTAAAGGGACTGCTGTTTGTATCTAATCGCTTCGCTCTTAGACAAACAGGGAGCCTACGGTTCCCTCCGGGTCAAAAAATTGCCCGGTCAATTTTTGTGACCCTACGGGGAATCGAACCCCGGTTTTAGCCTTGAGAAGGCCACGTCCTAGCCGCTAGACGATAGGGCCGTCTTGCTTGGTGATTGTATTTCAAAATCACTCAAAATAAAAGCTCTAGCGTTACGTTCCAGATCAATCCAATTGATTTGGAACGTGTTCGAAAGGGGTCGGGAAAACTGTAGTTTTCCCGTGTAGGAGAGCAGCTCGCAAAGCGAACGCTCCGAACCGGAGGTTCTCAAAAGATAAAAGAAAACTGCCATGCGGTTTTCTTTTATCTGTCTGGTGGAATATCGTAATAGTCGATCAATAACTTTGCCATATCACCAAATGGTCGTGCGAGCGTAGCGGAAGCAAATTCTGCCCCGTGAGGCTCAACAGCAAAAAGAAAGACGATGAACTTTGGTTCGTATGCGGGGAAATACCCGAAGAATGAGTGGAGAAAACGATCCTCGTAATATCCGCGGCCGCCGGGCATCGCGATCTGGGCCGTGCCGGTTTTTGCAGCAATCGAGTGATGTTCTTGTTTTAATACACCTCCCAAAAGTGCATCATCGAAGACGGTGACAAGCATCCGGGTCACGGTGTCGGTCGTTGTGGCGCTAAAAACCCGAAGTCCTTCTTCGGTACCGATCGAGCGCGTGATGCCGCTTTCGTATTTGATTGCTTTCACAATGTGGGGATTCGGCAGCACCCCCTCATTCGCGAGAGATGCAAGCGCGCGCGTCATCCCGATTGGCGAGACTGCAATTCCCTGCCCGAAGGAGGCGCTTGCGTAGTCAACATCATAGCCACTCATCACGGAATCTATCTGCCCCTTCGCTTCGTTCGGTAGATCGATTCCCGTACGTGCTCCCAGTTGGAAGCCCACGACATAGCGACCGAAGACCTCATGTCCCATTTTGTCGACAACGTAGGAAGCACCGGTGTTCAGTGACTGATTCAGCACCTCCTGCATTGGGACAACCCCACGCGCCTTTCCGTCATAGTTGCAGATCTTCTTCCCACTTTTTTCTATGCACCCTTTGTCGTTGTATGTTGTCTTAGGCGTTACAACTCCCATGTCGATGCCCGCAGCCATAGTGAGAGGCTTCATGATGGAACCCATTTCGTAAATACTTTCCACCAGTGGATTCGAAAAGACTGCTACATCAGAAACGGTGTTGTAGGTGTTTGGATCAAAGCCCGGCTGCACCGCCATCGCTACAATTTCGCCCGTGCGCGGATCCATGATGATGCCGCCGGCAAGATGGGGGGTGTATGTCTTCATTACCCCCTCGATCGTCGCCTCCAGTTCTGCCTGCACGTGCGGCTCGATCGAGGTGATAATAGAACCTTGATGAGACGCGGGATCGGTGGAGACAGCTTCTTGGAGATTCAAAAATATCTCTGCAAACGGATTCATGTAGCGTCCGCTGCTGGTTTGTACGAGTGAATCCTGCCAACTCTTTTCGAGTCCATACACGCCGGTTTTCGTCTGCCCTTTGAAGCCGACAAATCCGACCACATGCGCGGCAAGTTCTTTGGCAGGATAAAAACGCCACTGATCTGCTACAAGAAGTACACCCGGAAGTTTAAGCGCACGGATTTTCGAAGCGGCAGAATCCGAGACGCGAAACGCTACTTCTTCATACGGATCCTCGGATTTGGCAGCGCTTGCAAAGAAACGTTCGGAATCAATCGGCGTAAGGGCATGCAACTGCGCATAGATCTCTCCCTGATTCTCTATCTCCTTGGGTTTTATCGCGATGCGCCAGCCTGTTTGCATAACCGCCGCGGACACGAGATCGCCATCTTTGGTCGAAAAGAAAATGTTGGAGCGACTTCCCGAGTCGGGGCTCGCCTGCACATACTGAGCCTCAGCATCTCTTTGATACCCTTCCCCATGAACGATTTGTACAAAATACAGCCGGGCAACCAAAAGAAGCGCGACGAATATAAAGAGTCCGCTTAACACCCGAGTTCTGAAGATGAATTTAGATCGCATTACGAGCAATTGTAGCAGCCCCGATATTGCCCGGACGATATACGTAGTGTGTCTTCTGAATCGGCGAGAGACCTAAGGTGGTACCCACTTCAGGCGATACTCCCTGGCTCAGCGCAAAGTATTCTTGTTCCAACCCTCCGATAGCACTCTGCATCTTTGTCATTTGCACGAGCGCCTCTTTACGTGCTATGACATTGAGAACAGACGCGGATATAAAATAGAGATACCCCGCAATTGACATGATAAGAACGATAGAGAGCACCTGTACCATGCGACGCTCAAAAGGATGCTCGTGTGAAAGTGAGATACCACGTGGGCCTCTAAAATCAAACTTCCCCTGAAAGATCGACGGGGCATATTTACTTATTTTATGAATTCGAGCTCCCATATACTTACTTTTTTGTTTGACGACTAGCGAGGTTAGAAATGAAAGTTCACTTTCATTTCGTCCGAGCGAAGGCGTCTAAAAGTTATTCATAACTTTTCAATAATTCTTAGTTTTGCGCTGCGTGATCGTGGATTTTTTGCTATTTCTTTATCGCTCGCGACGATCGGCTTCCGAGTGATGCGTGTACCCTCTCCTTGCTCCTCCCAGTGTTTAAAGATCCACTTCACGATTCTGTCTTCGATAGAGTGGAAGGTGATGACCGCGATACGACCTTCGGGCTTCAGCATCTGCCACGCGGCTTTCAGGCCTTCCTCCAGAGCACCGAGTTCGTCGTTTACCGCGATTCGAAGTGCTTGAAAGGTGCGGGTCGCGGGATGAATTCTTCCCGAGCGATATCGCCACGGCACTGCCGCATAGATCGTCTCTGCGAGGTCATGTGCCGTCGTGAAAGGCTGCTTCTTCCGACGCTCTACAATCGCTTTTGCAATCCGTCGAGAATAGCGCTCTTCTCCCCAGCCGTAGATGACGTCGGCAAGCGACTCTTCTGCCCACTCATTAACGATACGTGCCGCAGTAAGCCCCTGGGCCTTAGACTCTTTTGCAAAGGTCATGAGGAGCGGCTCATCGCTCTTGAATGAAAATCCTCGCTGTGCTGCCAACTGATAGCTGCTCCAGCCAAGATCAAACAGCGCTTTATCTATTCGCTTGATCCCACGCTGTGGCAGCTCATTCCCAAGATTGCGAAAATTCGCTTCTAAAAAATGGACCTTTGGTGCGACACCGGCGAGTATTTTCTCAGCTCTCTCGATTGCATCATGATCAACATCAAAGCCGATCAACGTTCCCTTTTTGCTGAGAGCATTAGCAATCGCGTGCGCATGCCCAGCTCCGCCAAGTGTCGCGTCAACGACAACATCATCTTTTCCTATCGCAAGTCCTGCAATAGATTCATGTAAAAGAACGGGCACATGCCCCGGTGATGACACCGGATTGCTAGAGAATTTAACCGCTCGCGTGCGCATGACGTATTGAAATTCTCCAGCAATCTAATATCACCAACTTAGAGGGCTCCGATGGAATCGAGTTTGGCTGCCATTCCTTCCGCATTTTTCTCGATCAGCGTTTTGTAGGCGCCCCATCGTTTGGAATCCCAGATCTCGACGTGATCTGAAATACCTGCAAAAATAATGCGTTTCTGCAAACCAGCGAACGCCTTTTGATGGTCCGGTATGAGAATGCGTCCCACACCATCGACATCTACTTCGGCTGCGCCGGAGAGCATAAACCTATTGAATCCGCGTGTATCAGCGTTCACGATCGAAAGTCCTTGCAACTTCCCTGCCAATCCCTCCCACGCCTCTCGCGAATATGCATAAAGGCAGTGATCCAAGCCGCGTGTAATGACGAGCCGTTTCCCCAATGCTCCTCGAAACACTTTTGGAAGCGAGACGCGCTTTTTAGAATCAAGCGTGTGTTCGTATTCACCAATTAACAGCCTGATGTTTTTGCTGGTCATGTTTCCCACTCTATCCCACTAGATTAGAGTATATACCACTATACACGACCACAACCTACTTATCCACACTTCGACTCTCCGCCGACTGGCGGATCGCGGAGTGCAAGCACGCGAGTCGAGATCGTCTGATCGTAGTCGTACGGCTAACGAAAGCCACTAATTGCCAATCTATGGTAGGATTTCCCCATGTTAAGCATCTTCAAAACAGCTACTCCAGAAGCTCTGGAAGGGATCGCCGAGGAGATGCGTGTGCGGCAGACGAAGCACTTTATTCTCCTGTTTTCGATGGGAAGTCAGTTTGACCACTTAATCGTCCAGCAAATGGGAAAGCTTGGCGTCTATTGCGTCGTCGCGGATCCCGCCTCTGTCCATGCAGAAGATGTAGAAAAAATAAAACCATCGGGCATTATCCTCTCCGGCGGTCCTGCATCGGTGCACAGTGAGCCGCCACCGTTTGATGAAAAAATATTTGATCTCGGGATTCCAACGCTCGGAGTGTGTCTCGGTTTCCAAATGTGGGCAAAACACGTCGGCGCACCGGTAACTCCACACGAAAAGCGAGAGTTCGGAGTACATACTTTTAAGGCAAAAGGTAGCGATCCCCTCTTCAAAGGAATTGCGAAGGAGACCAAAGTTCTGGAAACACACGGAGATTCTGTGGAAGAAAGTTCTGTGCTTGAAAATCTTGGCTCGACAGACAACGCACCAGTCGCTGCTGGCCGGCACAAACACCTCTGGGGCGTACAATTCCATCCGGAAGTTACTGACACCGTGGAGGGCACAAAAATATACGAGAATTTTGTGGTGAAAATCGCGGGCATTACTGATCGCTTCCCCGCCCATAATGTTGCTGAACAAAAGATCAAAGACCTGCGCAAGCAGGTGCAGGATAAGAAGGTTGTGATCGCACTGTCCGGTGGCTCGGATTCTTCTGTGGTTGCGTATCTTCTAAAGCTCACTTTAGAAGATACGTCCCGAGCACCGTCGAGGGACAACTCACCCTTCGACTCCGCTCAGGGTCAATCTGGGAAACCCAGATTGAAAGGCGTATACATTCGTGGAATTGATCGACCAGACGATGAGGCGTATGTAAAAAAATATTTCGGCGGGCAAAGCTGGATAGACGTGGAGATAGCAGATGCCACCGACACATTCCTCGCAGCCCTTGCCGGAAAAACACAGATGCGTGAGAAACGACTTGCGATGCGCGACGTGTATAAGGGCGTATTGGAAGAAAAAATAAAATCATTTGGCGCAGACTTTATTGCACAGGGAACGCTATATACCGACCTGCGGGAGAGTGGCATGGGCACAGCAACGGGAGCCCGAGTCGCTGAAATTAAAGTGCATCACAATACTGGATTGGACTTTTCCGTACCTGAATTGCGCCCGCTTGAAGATCAGGTTAAAGATTCGGCACGTGGAATCGGCCGCGATATCGGCGTTCCCGAAGACCTTCTCGTCCGTCATCCCTTCCCCGGTCCCGGCCTAGTCGTCCGAATCGAAGGAGAAATCACCGCAGAGAGTCTGAAGATCGCGCGTGCTGTGGACGGCATTTATATAGAAGAATTGCGTGCCGCTGATTTATACAAAACCGTCTGGCAGGCGGGAGCAACACTCACACGATCCGAACACACGGTCTCCAAAGGCGATGACGCGGGTATGGGACATATCGTCGCACTCTGGGCTGTATGGAGCGTGAACGGCTTTACCGCTCGCTTTGCGCAACTCCCCTATGATTTTCTTGAAAAAGTCTCACGTCGCATCACCAACGAAGTCCGCGAAGTCGGCGCGGTTGTCTATCGCATCTCCGACAAACCCCCTGCGACGATTGAGTGGGGTTGAGAGAGACGCTCGGGAAGCGTTGTCTTTTTCCGTCGCTATCTGCAACTGCTGTTGCAGCGCTCGGTCTCGACCTCGTCAGGCCTGCGAAGCCGGAAAAAGACAACGCTCCCGCTCGCTGAAGGTGGTGGGAAAACTCACTTTTGGCGCTTGACCTTGCGGGAATAACGAAGCCATTGTGGACCGACGGAAATACTTTCTTCTATTTCCCGCTTTTCCTTTTCAGAAAGTGTCGAGTGTTTGGTGAGATCGTCGAGAATGACGATTGTGCGCTGCGCGAAAAGTACAAGATCGGCGAGCACTTCGTTTTTCTCTTGTTGCCCGAGCTTCGAAACGATAGCCTTCATTTCTTTACGATTTTCTGCCGTAATCTTTTTAGGCTTCATAAAGAGAGTATACCAAGGTGTGGCGGCGTGTCTTCGCACGGCATCCTACAAAATTATATGCGCTTCGCGCATTAATTGTTCTGTGGCGTCGTGTCTGCGCGCGACATCCTACCAAAATATAGTCGCCCTTTGGGCTCGTTATTTTGGTGGTCATTGTATCAAAAAGTCAGAACCCACTTCCAGCAGAACCCCTGATTGCGCACGCGCCGCGTGCGTGGTGGCTTTGACCCAAAAAGTACGCCCCGATCGCCCAGAACCCCGCCACGCGCGGAGTACCGCGCGTCCCGCCCTCTCGCCTTGCCGCTCCCCAATTCTGATTTTTTGCGGGGGGGGAGATTTGAAAAAAGGAATGGGCGGCAAAGGCGAGGGGCGGCGCTTCCTTTTGAGAAAGGAAGCGGGCGGGATTCAAATCCAATCAATAAGGAGCAAACGGCTCAAATACACCAAATGATCCGTTTGCACACAATCAGGAATATAAAGTGGAGCCTCGCCATACAAAATTCTTTAAGGAATGGCGAGGCGCAAATCTGTATGTGCTTGCCGCACCCTCCCAGTGCGCACACATCATCCCCGCCGTTTTTGAGGAACAGTATAAAACGGCGGGGATGGCTCCCTGAAATTCAGCTGTCTGCTTATTGTTGCGGCTGTCGTGAAATTTCTACTTCAGAAAGTTTTG
>CAZFMA010000054.1:0-3070 GCA_964520015.1 uncultured Candidatus Saccharibacteria bacterium | reverse complement strand
GGCACCGCGATTGTATTGAATGATATGGATCGGTATCGCGATTCACTTTTGAAAAGCGATGACGAGCTTGTACCAACCGAGTAAGGTCGGGGTGAGGATGTATTATGAAAGATTCGTTCTCGTATCAATCTCCCTCTCCCTCGAGCGGGCGCAATCGACTCATTCTCGTTACGCTTCTCGTCATTTCCCTCATCGGAGTCGACATGCTTTTCGACGGCGCGATTCGAAATCAGGTGCGGGAGGGCGCAGCGGTATTTACTGGATGGGCAAGGTACGCGAAAAATGTCCTCACCAGCAGTCTCTTTTCATCCCGATCTTCCCTCATCCAAAGTGATGCTGAGAAAATTAGGCAAGCAGAGCGCGCTGCGGCCTACGAAGTGCTGAAGCAGGAAAACGATGAGCTTCGGGCGCTCCTCAATGTCGTGGGGACGAGCGATTCCGAGACGGTGCCCGGCATCACGGCACCTGTCGTTTCGTCAATTCACTCATCACCGTACGGAACCTTTTTGATAGGAGCGGGGTCAAGAGACGGTATCGCCCCCGGGAGCGTCGTCCTCTCAAGCACGGGATTTGTTCTAGGAATCGTCGAAATCCCAGGTGTGCACACGTCGATGGTGACAGAGATATTTGCTCCCGGAGCATCGACTGAAGTTATCGTGCACGGCGCTGCAGGAATCGCCCAAGGCTTTGGAGGAGGGAATGCGCGCCTACATGTCCCGCGAGATATCATGATCGAAGTGGGGGATCCGGTGCGAAGTCCCGGCGTGGGTCAAAGACCTGTCGGTATCGTGGGAGAAGTTGCATCGAGCTCAGCCAGCGCAACACAGAATATATATATCCACCTGCCGGTCTCGCTCGCATCCCTTTCATTTGTCTATGTCGTACCCAATAATTAACATACGTTTTTTTCTTGTGATCATTGCACTTTCGGGCGCGCTTTTCGCTCCGTGGTGGGTGCCGCTTCTTTGCATGGTCTTTCTCACGCTCCGGTATGCTTCATGGGAGGTGCCACTTATCGGGCTTCTCATCGATCTTTTATGGCTCCCTGCAGAAGGAAATGCTCTGCCGCTTTTTACAATTATTGGAATTACACTCGTCTGGATCTTTATGCCACTGCGAAAACAGTTCCTCGCATAAAGCAATGTGGCCTGCCCCGTGAGATAAAACTTTTTGTTTTTTGGTGACATGTATTGATACGAAGACGTTCTTTTTGGCACGAAGTTTTGGACCGATTATCTCATGGGGTATAGTGGGGGAATGAGTCGTTGGTTTCGTACGAAAAAAGCATATGAGATAGCGCCGGATGAAATTTTCTTGGATTCTTCAAATTTGCCGCAGCATGAGACAAGTCAATTTGAAGGCCGTGTCGTTTCGCGACTTTCGCGAGAGGTTCCGCGGTGGGTCGGACTCGCGTTTATGCTCGTCATACTCCTTTTTGGCGCTCGGGTATTCAGTCTTGAAGTGTTGAAAGGAGAAACATACGCAGAGATTTCGCGCGAAAATACTCTCGAGCGATCAATTCTCTTTGCTACGCGCGGCTTGATCGTGGACAGGACGGGCACCAAGCTCGCATGGAATGAAATGAGCGAAGACGCAGCTTCTTCGAGTCCATTTGCCCTGCGGAAATACACGGCCGCACCCGGCCTCGCACACCTTTTAGGATTCATCCAATATCCGCGAGCCGATAAAAGTGGAGCATGGTGGCGCGAGGAGTATGCAGGAATGTCTGGCAGCGAATTGGCCTTTGACGACATCGTGGGAGGCGCGAACGGGAGTCAGATGGTAGAAAGAGATGCCGTGGGAGTTGTGCAGCGCGAGAATATCGTAACTCCCGCGATGCATGGCAAAGATCTTGTGCTCTCGATTGATGCGGAGGTTCAGAGTCAGTTGTACAAAACTCTTTCTGCCCATGCACGGGCGCAGCGGTTTGAGGGAGGAGCGGCGGTCATCATGGATGTGCACACGGGAGAGATTCTTGCCCTGACCAGTTTTCCCGAATACGACAATCAGGCGCAGACGGATGGCATAGGGACGGTGATACGCTCTGCATCAGAAAATCCGCAGAAGCCGTTTTTAAACAGAGCGATCAGCGGTCTCTATGTGCCCGGCTCTATTGTGAAGCCGATTTTTGCTGCTGCAGCTTTGAACGAAGGGATCATTTCATCTGAAAAAGAAATTCTGTCGACTGGCGCGATTTCAATTCCCAATCCATACGATCCCGACAAACCGACGATCTTCCGCGATTGGACGGTGCACGGCCTCGTCGATATGCGCACCGCGCTTGCTGTCTCATCAGACGAATATTTTTATACGATCGGTGGGGGATACGAATCCCAAAAAGGTTTGGGTATTGCAAAGCTGGATGAATACGCTCGTCGATTTGGTCTCTCACAGCCGACGGGAATTGCGCTCAGAGGAGAGGCGGAAGGCGTGATCCCGACGCCCGAGTGGAAACTAGAAGTCTTCGGACCCGACGATCCGTGGCGAATCGGAAATACCTACCACACGGCAATTGGTCAGTACGGTTTTCAAATTACGCCCATACAAGCGGCCGTCTTTACCGCAGCAATAGCGAATGGCGGGAAAGTCTTGGTCCCCACACTTGTTGTTCGCCCCGTTAGAAGTTTCGAGAATTTGAACACTGCCATCCCATGGTTGACTTCTAACGGGGCGAGTTCAACAGTGGAATTCACAAGTGTAGGCATCCCTGACGCCTATCTTCAAGTCGTGCGCGAAGGCATGCGCATGGCGGTTACCTCTCCGAGGAGCGATGCGACGGTAAAGATTCTTAACATGCCAAGGATTCAGATTGCAGCAAAGACCGGCACCGCGCAGTTGGGTTTGAAAAATGAATGGGTGAACTCGTGGTCAGTGGGTTTCTGGCCAAGCGATCATCCGCGCTACGCGTATGCTGTTGTATTGGAGCACGCGCCCGCAGGGACGCTCTCGGGCGCCGCACCGGGCCTGCGCCCATTTTTCGAATGGCTCGCCGCGACTCATCCGGAGTACATCGAATAATCGAAGACCCTAAAGGACTGCGATTTGCAACCAATCGCTTCGCTCTTGGGCA
>CAZFMA010000053.1:0-5433 GCA_964520015.1 uncultured Candidatus Saccharibacteria bacterium | reverse complement strand
ATCCATTGAGCTATGGGGGCGATTGCTTACGCATCGTAGCTGTGCGCACACTGTGGGTCAACCCTGTAGTAGATTTTGGCGATGCGCCAACGGCGCGGCGAAGCCATCGCCAAAATTCACTACGGGGTCAACGCGAAGGATCGGGAATTGCTTTGCCGGGAGTTTTTTTGAGAAGCTCAAATTCCGATTGACGGTTCAGAAACCCCTCTACGGCACCTTTGAGGCTGGTGCGATTAAGCGCAGAGGAATTTGGCACAACAACATTTTCTGTCGCATTTAGATCATGGAGTATCCGCACAAGTCCCAAAATTCCATAAACGAGAATCGAAGTAACGATGAGGAAAAAACTTACGAGCAGTATTCGCCAATAGAGGGTCGAGAGCGAGCGAATTCCCTCGGGCTCATGACGCCCTGTAATAATAGCGCTGGTGTGTTTTCCGAGGCCGAATTTCATGACGAAATATCTTCTGCTGTTAAAACCCGAATGTACGCACTCATACCCCAGGCCCTCACGTCTTGGTTTGGAATGTATTCTATATCGAGCCTACCAATAGTTGAAGAAATAGGAATGGACTCAAATAATTGGACTACGCGCATGAGGGTGGAGAATCTACCGCGCGCCTCAATAACAAACCCTGTCGCCACGAGACCCGAGCCAGCCTCACCCTCGGGAATCACATTGCTTACGGTAACGTTTACCCCCGCGGCTTTTCCTGTCGACTCGATCAAGTTTACAATCGAGACAACGTCCATGCGGACAATGCTTTCGAGCTTAGCGCGCTCTTCTTTTGTATCTTGTGCTATGGAGTGAAGTCGCATTGCAGTTGTCTCCTTGCTTTCGTATTCCTGAAGTGTTTGTGCACGGAGCATGTGGTCCGCTTCGTCCGATCGAATAGTCCACGCAAAAAGGGCCACTCCCGTCCATGCGAGAAGTGCGAGGGAAAAGAGAGGCCAGGTAAGGTATGTAATTTTTATTTTCATACTACATTTAGAATGCTCCCGTGAGCGTGACCGAGAATTGCCCTCCTTGGGTACCGGCCAAATCCCCTATAGGAATTGACGCGGTTTTGAAATACGAATTGGATTGCAGTGCCTGCCGATAGGCGCTGATCCCTTCGCGGGTGTTCGACCCTCCCACCAGCATGATCTCTCCGGACGCGTATCGGATATGATCGACAAAAACTCCCTTGGGACGGAGAGCGAGGGCTGCATCAATTGCAGTCGAGAGTGTTGAAGTTGCGGAAAAAAATGGCGAGAGCGTTGTCGTCAGGGATTGTGCTCGCGCAATATCATTCCGTTCAGTCTGTGTTGCCGATCTTTTATCTGCAGAAGAAAGAGTCGAGTCAGTCGTATCCCCCGCATGAAGTGCAAGGTACATGGGAAGAAGAGCGAATGCAGAAAGGACGGCGGAAATAAGCGCAACGAGAGAGCCGACGAGAATAAATCGGGTTCTATACATTCTCGATATTGTCTTTTGAGCTTCTTTTGGGAGTACGTTGCTCATACGGAGTGGGATCGAAGTGCGAGGCCGATCGCGGTTGCATACTGGAGAGAGGCGCGCCGATCAATAGGTGGAATATATTCCCTGAAATTACACACATTTTGCCACACGTCTCCGTAGATAGTTTCCGCATGCACGCGACCAGCAATATAATCAGTGATACCTTTTAAATTGGAACTCCCACCTACTAAAATTATGCGCCCCACGTGCGCCACTTGCTCACCTTTTTCATTTCTCCGAGTGTCCCAATAATGATAATGCCGCTCAATCTCATCTCCCAGCGCCGCTGCGACTTTCGTAATCGCCTCAACTTCGGGAGATGCGGCGGTATCAGAGGAACGAAGACCGTGTTCATTTTTAAACACTATTGCGTCTGCGGGAGATATGGAAAGTTTCTCTGAGAGTGTGCGTGTCATCGCCTCTCCTCCGACTTCAACCGTAGAAGTGAAGATTGGGATTCCTCGTTTCAAAACAGCAAACCCCGTGCGTGCGCGACCGAAATCAACAAGAAGCGCCATCGGCTCGTCTTCTTTTCGCGAGGAAACTGCTCGAGCAATCGAGCGTGCCTCAACTTCCAGAGACAGAAGTTTAATTCCTGCAACACTAAAAGCAGCAACATATGCGTTAGCGAGTTCACGGGGAAATACAACGACGCTAATTTCTTGCCCCAGGTCATCGTGCTGCTCTATACGATCAAAATCGAATACTGCTGCCGAGGGAGCGATCGGAACGCGTCCTTCGAACTCAAACTCGATCATGTGCAATATGTCGTCTCGGGAAGTTCCTTCTGGCACATGCATTTGGAAAACATACGCGGCCTCTTCGGGAAGAGCTGTATGTGCACACTCAATCCCGTGAAGCTGTTTCTTGACTCCCTTCAGTATCTCTCCCAACGCCTCGACGTTTTTAATGTTGCCATTTACAACAATTCCTGATGCAAGAAGCTCTTCACCGTAAGCATCTACGCGATATCCGCTTCCCTCCTCCTTAAGGACAAGCCATTTGATAGATGAGTCAGAGATATCGATCCCCGCTGCCGGCGGAAAAATGAGAGAAGGCGTGGGAAACCAGCGCGAAATCGTGCGCGACACTTTATTCAAACTCTCTCCAATATTAGAATCCCCCGCCAATGCTTTCATTACCAATAAGTATAGCAATAACTAACGCAGTTTTGTCCCGGAGGGTACGACGCTCTCTGGAATAAGGAGGACTACGTGGCTTTCATCACTCGCCTCGTTAGAGGCATCGCCTCTAACGGGGCTCGCCGCGAGAAGCATCCCTTCACTCACAACACCGCGTAGTGTCCGGGGTGCGAGATTTACGATATAGGGCAGCTGTTTTCCTACCAACTCTTCCGGCCTTTTCCACTCCGCTATCCCGGAAACGATAGTGCGCTGTCCTAATTCACCAAAATCTATGGTGCATTTGATAAGTTTGTCGGTTTCGGGCACCAATTCCGCAGCGAGCACTGTTCCGATCCGAATATCGAGCTTTGCAAAATCGTCGTAGCTAATTTCTTCTGCCATACGATTACTCTACCGCATCCGGATGCATTTCTAAATACCTCTGTAAAATAATCGAGGCTGCGGCGGCATCATCATGTTCATTTCCTTTTTCCGCGTATCGTGACGCCTCAATAGAGCTCCCCGCTTCCCATCCGAGGATAACAGGTAGTTCGATGTTCTTCTTTAGTTCCTCAACGAATGTTTCGAGGTTCTTGGTTATCGGATTTTCCAATCCTGCAAATGCGCGGGTGTCGCCTACTATAATCGTCTGGATATGCTCATCGCCGGCAAGTTGTTTCAACTGCGAAAGTAACTTTTCGTTATTCGGTAAAACGCTCCGTGGAAATGCGATTTTCCCTTCCGCGTCAGAAACTGCGATCCCCACGCGCTTTGCACCATAATCAATTCCGAGGTATTTCATAATAGCTTCGACGTTTTATACACCTCCGGCTTACATGCCGCTAGCCGGACAACCTTGGTCGAGAGACCAGCTTCTTGCAAATCTTTTTCCAGATTTTCTACATATTCACCCTCCTGATCATACCCAAGCGCAATGATATCCGGCATATTCGCGCGAATATGCGCAATGTATCCCTCCAGATCGCCCAACACCCCTTCGTCGACGAGTTCGTGCCGAACTACCGCAGCGAGTCGTCCGTTTTCTGGATGTCTCGGCCGCGCTCCCTTCACGCGTGCGACAGAAACGTCGCGCGCGACCGATACAATGAGATACGGATCCGGCGCGAGCGAGCGAGCTTGTCGCAAAAAATCGACATGCCCTTCATGCAGGATGTCGAAGGTACCAAAAACCATGATCCGGGTCATACGACCAGCGTACACTGCTCATCATCTCTAGTCACATGTGCTGTCCATCGGGAACTTGTTCCTCCCGGTTCACGCGACTCAACATAAGCATCGCGAGGAGCAGGAGCCCTGTGCCGATCCACTGTCCAGTGACTAACCCGAAAAATGCTCCGGGAATCGCTGCTTGCGCTATAAAATATGCATTCACAAAGCGTCGCCGCGGTAAGCGCAACGGCTGCAAGCGCTGAGCCGTACACACCGATAAAAAGAATCGCGAGCCATTCGCGGCCCGAAATCTTTTTTAGGTTAGCCCAGTTAAAAAGAAGGATCGGGATCGCGATAAAGCATGAAATGACGTGCTCTGCGAGTACGATTATTTCTTTTTGAAATAGAACCGCGCCGCTGCAACATCTCCGGTAATCGCTGCCTGCAAATGTACATCATCTGTAAATTTCTTGTACTCCCGTATTTTAGCCAACAATTCTATGGTTACATTCCACCCATACAGATCCTCTGAAAAATCAAAGATGTGGGCTTCCAGTACCCCCCTTCTCTGGTCGGCATAGGCAAC
Organism: uncultured Candidatus Saccharibacteria bacterium; assembly: GCA_964520015.1. Lineage (GTDB taxonomy): Bacteria > Patescibacteriota > Minisyncoccia > Phycocordibacterales > UBA2100 > UBA10103. The sequence continues at coordinate 1,052 of CAZFMA010000053.1, read as the reverse complement.
TGCCTCGTATTCCTCTTCTCCTACTTTCACTTTAGCCGCATAAATTCCAGAGACGGCGGTATCCCCAAGAGGAATATTAATAGTGGAATACCCCAGCGCTTTCGCCCGCTCGGTACCATGTTCCACTACTCCACGAAAAATACTCATACGATTTTCTCTTCCCACGGGAAGTTAACCCACCTGTCGACTTTCAACACAAAAAAGTCGGGATAGATTGTGCAGTGCGCGGTATTGACGACCAGGGTCGCTGTTTTTAATTCACCTATTCTGTATGTTTCACTAAGCTTTTGCATTATCGCCTTAAGGGTCTCGCCCGAGTCCACAATCTCATCTACGAGTAGTACTCGCTTCCCTTCTACATCTATCTGCGGCATGTTCGAAATAAGTAATTTCTCTTGCTCCTTAGTATTTTTATTGTAAGAGCGCGCTGATATCGTAGCGACATCTTGTATTTTTAACTTTCGGGACAAGAGCGCAAGCGGCACGAGTCCCCCTACTGAAATTCCGATTAGACATTCTGGCTCAAAGCCACTCTCTTTTATGATTTTACCGAGCTCATTTCCAAGGCTCTCGAGTTGATCCCATGAGAGAATGAATGGCGGTAATTTTTTGTTCATATCGGAGGGGGCGAGATTCGAACTCGCGAGGCCAATTAAGACCTAGTAGTTTTCAAGACTACCGCACTAGACCAACTATGCGACCCCTCCACACAGTGTTGTACCACGCGTTTGCGAGATGTGCACAGCCCGCGATGATACAATTGCAGTACTAAATTTGTATGCCCCCACAGAGAACCGTCTTGCGCTGGAGCGCGTACGAGCACGAGCACATCCCCCGTGGAAGAGATTGGTATTGGGCGCTGGGAATTATTGCCGCCTCGGCTGCGCTCACGAGCATTCTCTTCCACAATGTCCTCTTTGCGATCCTTATCCTTATCGCCGCAACAATTCTTGGCATGCTGGCCAATGTCCCCCCCGATTTAGTGAATTTCGAGATCTCCGATCGCGGGATACGGGTGGGAGACACACTGCACACGCACGAAGAAATTATTT
>CAZFMA010000052.1:0-4969 GCA_964520015.1 uncultured Candidatus Saccharibacteria bacterium | reverse complement strand
TCTTGCGGCACTTTCTTCTATTTATGGAGGTGAGATAGAGGGAATTCGCAAAGCATCCGAATTGCTCAATATCAAAGGCACGGTATTACCCGTTTCGCTCGACAAATCAGATGTGCATGCAACGCTCGAAGATGGTTCCGAAATCGTGGGGGAGACGAACATAGATATTCCTAAACACGATGGAAATCTGCGAATAAAGAATATATTTCTTAATCCGCCGGCGCGTATCTATAAAGAAACAGATACGGCAATACGGGGAGCAGACCTCGTCGTTATCGGACCCGGCGATTTGTATTCCTCTCTCATTCCCACGCTCGCTGTTTCGGGAATGAAAGAGGCACTTTCGGCAAGTAAGGCAAAGAAAGTAGGAGTATGTAATTTAATGACAAAGTGGGGGGAAACCCACGGGTTCAAAGCTTCTGAGATGATCGCAGAGCTTCTCCGTTACAGTGGTCTCAAAAAATTTGATTACGTCATTTGTAACACCACACCTGTGTCTGCGGAGATTCTTGCAGCCTATGAAAAGGAAAAGAAATATCCAATGACATGCGATACCGAGCTTTCCCGGTATGCCGAGAAGGTGATCACCGGAGATTTCTTCTCAGAGACAGATATAGCGCGTCACGATTCAGAGAAAATTGCACGCATTATCTCGGAACTTTGATTGACTAGCCAAACGGACGAGAAGTCTTATACTGAAGACATATGAATACACGCACATGGTGGGGAATTATCGCGATCCTTTTTATCATCATCGTTGCGCTTGCATGGGTTCTTTTTGCAAGTCCCGGGATTGTTGCTGCACCCGTTGTTACTCCTCCCACTGAAGAATCAGGGGAAGCGGAGCCAGATCCCTCGCGACCCTTGCATGAGCGCGTCTCAGTGACTTCGCCAAAACCAGGAGCCTCCGTCCAAAAGACCTTTACCGTTATGGGCCTCGCCCCAGGTAACTGGTTTTTTGAAGCCTCGTTTCCAATCCAGGTACGCGACAATGAGAACAGCAAAATCGGCCAGGCAATTGCACAAGCGGGAGCGGATTGGATGACGACCGAACTTGTCCCATTTACCGCGACTATCACGGTCAGCAATTATTCTGGTCCTGCAACATTGGTCTTACTGCGCGACAACCCATCGGGGCTTCCGGAGAATGATGATGCACTGGAGATCCCGATCGTAATACAGTAAGTTAATTATGCCACGAAAAGGCCCAGAAGGCCCTAGGTCAAGCGGTGATCGACTTCACGGAGAAAAAGTATCGATGATAGATTTTAAGGCGGCTTTGGATGAAGTTCTCGAATTAATAACTCAACACGAACCAGAAGGGCCGGAACAAATCGCAGCTTTTACACAACTTGCTGGAAGGTTGCAGGAGGCGAATGATGCGTGGGACGCTATAGAGCAATTGAGACCCACCGCTACAGAAGCAGAAGCAAATTCAGCTCTATTGATTGCTCAAAACATTTATAACGATCTTAAGAGCGCCTATCGAGCAGCACAGAAAACAATTCGAGGCGAGCAGATATGAATAAGGATATCGAACGGCGGCAACGAGCCATGAGACTCGTGGCTTTTCTCAAACGTACCTATCCAAAACCAAAAAGTGAACTGACGTACAAAACCCCGTTTCAATTTCTTGTCGCCGTTGTTTTATCTGCACAGTGCACGGACAAAGTAGTAAATCGTGTCACAGAGCCGCTATTTAAAAAGTACAAAACGCCACAGGATTTCGCGAGAGCGAATCCAAAGGTTTTTGAGAAGGAGATCTCGTCTGTTACATTTTTTCGCAATAAAGCGAAAGCAGTGAGGGCGGCCGCCAAAATCGTCGCGGCTCCGCCGCACGGCGGATTTGGCGGCAAAGTCCCGCGCACCATTTCCGAACTCATCAAACTCCCAGGTGTCGGCTACAAGACTGCCAATGTAATCCTGGGCCAGCTCTATGAAATTTGGGAGGGAATACCCACTGATACGCATGTAAAGCGTTTTGCCAAGCGTTTCGATTTGACCTACGAGAATGATCTTACGAAGATCTCAAAAGATCTTGAGCGCCTCGTCCCGAAAAAAGATTGGAAGTACGTCAACAACGGCCTTGTACTCTATGGTCGCTATGTATGCGGAGCGCGTCCACACGATTGCCTCCTGCACCCCCTAACAAAACTGTGGCCCGAAGCTGCGGAGAGGTGGCCGAAAGCCGCATAGAGGTTATTATGGTCAAGTGAAGGTCATAGTCCAAAACATAGCTACCGAATATCGCGACGAAGGGGAAGGGCAAACACTCCTCCTCCTTCCCGGCTGGATGAACACCACCAGTGATTTTGATGATCTTACAGCGAGGTTGGCATCAAAGTATCGAGTCGTACGCCTCGCTTTTCCGGGATTTAAAGGAGGAACGGAGGCCCCACCCTCTGATTGGGGAGTGAAGGAATATGCTGCGTTCGTGAGAGCGTTTACTGAAAAGATCGGTCTCACTTCCTATGTACTGATCGGTCATTCCTTCGGCGGGAGAGTATCTATTAAAGGAACGGGCGAAGGTACGCTTCAGCCATCTCGCCTCATTCTTATTGCTTCCGCTGGGATCGCTAAGCACAGGACATTCCACAATCGTGTGCTCACCGTGGTTGCAAAAGTCGGGAAGGCGCTCATGTACGTCCCGCCTCTTTCTCTTTGGCGCACACAACTGCGCAAGAAACTGTACAAAAAACTGGGAAGCGATTATCTGGCTGCTGGTGCGCTCTCGAGAATCTTTCTCAAAGTTATCAGAGAAGATTTGGCGGAATATGCGCGCAGGATATCCGTCCCAACTCTTCTCATTTGGGGAAGTGAGGACGAGATGGTCCCCCTTGCTGACGGAATGCTTTTTAATAGTCTTATTACGGGGTCGCGGCTGGAAGTATTTCCGGGAGTTGGCCATTCGCCTCATCGTGATCACGCCGATGAAGTAGCCAAGCTTATACAAGAATTCGTATGAACCCCGTTAGAGAATCACACCGTACGGAGCAGGAAATCGAACCAGTTTTCTCTAACGGGGTGAACCGCTGGCTTTCCCGTCGACACCCCAGATATATCCGAAGCATCGTCTATATGCTTCAGGCGAGCGAATACAATTTCGGAGATTTTTTCAAATGGCATGAGCGAGTAAAAGATTTCAGACACGTCGAGAAGCGGAAGCGATTGGATTTCACCCTGAAAGCAACGCTTCTGCATATCTCTGCTTGGGTGGTCTGCTTCTGTGCGCTCGCTCTCGCTGTCTATATTTTTTTAAACGCAGCAAGTCCCTGGAAGTACATTCTTTCCATCGCTATTATTTTTGAGCTACCACTCATTGTGTTAGTGGGGGTGCTCGTTGTTCTGATACCAATACGGATTATCCAAATGCCCACCGAGCGCCTTGTAATGGCGCATGCCCGAAGGCGCCTCGCGGTACACAAGGGGATAAAGATCGCTATCGCAGGAAGCTACGGAAAGACCAGTACTCGTGAAATTCTGAAGACAGTCATTTCGGAATGCAAAAAAGTCGCCGCTCCTTCGGGGAGCCATAATACGCCGCTTGGTATTTCAGCATTTATTCGGGGCTTGAAGGGTGACGAAGATGTCCTCATTTTCGAGCTTGGAGAATACTATCCGGGAGATGTGAGAAAGCTGGCGCGCATGATCAAACCGGATTGGGGAATTATTACAGGTATCAATGAAGCCCACCTTGAAAAATTCAAATCGCTCGAGAGGACAGCGGATACCATTTTTGAACTTAGTGAGTTTGTTGAACCCACGCACCTATACATTAATGGTGAAAATGAGTTAGCAAAAAATCGTCGCAAAAACGGAAACGTTTTGTATTCGCGTGAAGGCGCGAGCACCTGGGAAGTTTCGGGAACTCATACAGACCTATCCGGTACGACCTTTACGCTTTCGAATGATATGAGTACGTTCAACGTGAAGACGAAACTCCTGGGACTCCATATGATAGGCCCGCTCGTTGTGTCTGCTGATATTGCTCAAAAACTCGGACTTACCATTTCTCAGATTGAACGCGGAATAGGAAAAACGAAACCATTTGCCCATCGACTAGAAGAAAAAAAATGGGGGGAAGGAGTCACATTTCTGGATGATAGTTACAACGGTAATCCAGATGGTGTTCGTGCCGCAATCGAGTTTCTTTCCACTCTCCCCGGACGCCGCTTTTACGTGACCCCAGGGCTCGTCGAGGCGGGTGCACGTGCGGAAGAAGTACATGAGGATATAGGAAGGCAACTTGCTCGCGCGCAGATTGAAAGGGTTGTTCTGGTTCGCACATCCATGACGCCTTTCGTTGAATTGGGCCTCAAAGCGGCACATTTCCGCGGAGAGATCGTATGGCATGACGACATGCCCGCTGCTCTCGCAGCCTTACGTGCCGATTCGCTCCCGGGAGACATTATTCTCGTACAAAACGATTGGCCTGACCAGTACGCATGAATGTATGAGATTGTTGAGAACAATTCGTCGGCTGCGTCGCGCACCCGATACATTGATCACGATCAGGATCGATCAAACTGCACTTCGCAACAACCTCGCTGTATTCGAAAGAGAATACCAGCTGCCAATTGCTCCTGTCCTTAAAAGCAATGCCTATGGTCACGGCCTTATTGAGGTCGCAGAAATACTTTCTTCTGCTCCGCTACTGGTCGTTGATTCGATACACGAAGTTCAGCTATTGCGCACGAACGGAATTCGTACTCCACTCCTCGTAGTCGGATACACGCGGCCCCAGGCAATTGCGCACGCGCGTTTCAGGAATATCGCATACACAGTCACGTCACGAGAGGGACTGAAAGCTTTCGCTGCAGAGAGAGTTTCTGCGCCGGTCCACGTAAAGCTTGATACAGGCATGCGCCGGCAGGGAATAGTTGCGGGTGAAGCAGAGGAGGCGATGCTCATTGCGAAGAGCAGCGGTCTCAACGTGCAAGGCATTTGTTCACACTTTGCTGACGCGGAC
>CAZFMA010000051.1:0-5353 GCA_964520015.1 uncultured Candidatus Saccharibacteria bacterium | reverse complement strand
CAATGAACGCATCGTAGGGCGAGTCGGAGGGAGAGAAATACGCGTGCACGTCACCATCGGCAAACCATTTGGGGCACATATAGTAGAAGTGATCCGAGGTCTGGAGCTTCCGCCAATCCTCGAGCAATTTATGGTCGTTGGCCATGTGAATATCATTTTCCAGCGCATAGATATGCTCGATCGCCGCTTTCTGCATCGGATTCCCCACCCACGCACTCAAATCCCGATCAGTATCGGCCCACGTGAGTATGTGCGGCACATCCACCTCATCACGCGCTTCATAACTCGCAATAACCTCCGACGGAGTTTTCCAGTCTATACCGGGATTTTTTGCCATTTCTCTCGGCAATGCTTCCAAAAAATTGAAGATGCCTGTTTCTTCCCACTGATGCTCGCCAAATGTCTCATAATCCATAAAGAGATTCACCGTGTCACCCTCTGCGCCTCCGAGCCACGAACCGAATTTCTCAGTCGTGAGCGGCCACTCAGACCAATCACGGGAAGAAAATCGAAATGCCACATCATCAGAGAGTCGATAATTTTTGAGAAGAAGGCGCGCATTCTGGGCGCCCTTTGCTTTGTATACGTAATTGGGACTCCGCCACCCCAATATGGGATCCCAGCCTTCAGCGATCACTCCGGTGTACCCCGCTTTATCCGCCCACTCACCAAGATCATTGCGATACGATAATTCTGTATTGCGAAACACGTGCGGTCGCACGCCAAACAACCGACGTATGATCTCCCGATGTTTTGTCACCTGCTGCTCGAACTCCGCCGGCGAATAGAAAAAAGCGAGCGTGTGATAGTACGTCTCACCCAGAACCTCTGCGCGCCCGGTATCTATCACCTGTTTGAAAAGTGAGATTGCCTCAGGCGCATACCGCTCCAGCTGCTCTAAGGCAGTCCCTGAAAAGGAGAAGCTCACACGAAATTCCGGATGCTGATTCAAAAGCTGCAAAAGGAGTGTCGTAGCAGGAATGTAGGATTTGCGAGCTACTTTTTCAATAATTTTTTTGTTGTTGAGGTCAGACTCTCCACGATCATTGAAATATTCGGGGTCATTCCCAATGTCAAAAATCCTGTATCGCTTCACGCGATACGGCTGATGCACTTGAAAATAAAAACAAACAGACTTCATATGGTATGTGGAATTCGGCGGGCGTTTTGGGAGGCTTTCGAGCACGACGGTGCGAGAATGGAGAAATTTTTCAACAGAAAAATTTCGTACTCCCAAAATGTCCGCCGAGTTCCGGATCTCACGCCTGTTATTCTACCATCTATCCAACGAGCTCGCGCACGATTCCCCCTACTTTTCGGGCAGCATCCGACCACGTGAGGCGCTCCGCCTCTGCGGCAGCATTTTCCGCGAGCGCTTCTCGCAGTCCGGGGTATCCCACAACGGAAAGAATCTTGTTGGCCATTTCATCGACATCCCAAAAATCGACTTTTAGACAATGACGTACCACCTCGGAGACTCCTGATTGTTTCGACATCAAAACCGGCGTGCCGAGCTTCATTGCCTCGAGTGCAGTTATTCCAAAAGGCTCTGAAACTGAAGGCATGACGAAGAGATCAGCAGATGCGTAGACCTCGTGCCGTTCCGAGCCACCGAGAAAACCTGTGAAAAACACGTGGCCGGCGATACCTAACTCGGCTGCGAGATGCATGATCTGCTGCTCCATATCCCCCGCTCCTGAAATAATAAAAAGAACCTGAGGATTGCGCTCAAGCACGCGCTTTGCCGCGCGCAAAAAATAATCGGGACCTTTCTGGAGCGTTATGCGGCCAATAAAAAGCACAAGTCGATAGCCCGAAGCTTTGAGAGAGCGCAGACGTGGGAGAGCACCGCCACCTTGGGGTGTAGTCGTATCATCGATTCCGTTATATACGATCCGGATTTTACTCGCGGGAATACCGTACTCTTTAACAATAATATTTTTCGTGAATTCCGACACAGCAATCACGCAATCCGCCTTCTCCATTCCCTCTTTCTCAATTGCAAATACATCAGGGTTAATCCCCCACGGGCCGCCGCAGCGGTCGAACTCGGTCGCATGCACATGGACGATAAGCGGCTTCCCGGTCGCGCGCTTCGCCTCGATCCCTGCAGCAAAGGAAAGCCAGTCATGGGCATAGATGACATCAAATTTCTCCTCAAGAGCGATGCTCCCTGCAAGACTTGCATACCGATGGACCTCTGCCAAGAGATCTTCGCCATACATACCTTTTTTATCTGAAGAATATTTCCCACTCCGGTATGGCGTGAGATTTGAATTAATCGCCCGACCTTTCATTGCGCTTTCAGCAAATATCATTCGCGCCCATGGAGTTTGTACGTCCAGCTTCTTAGGCATAACGAAAAGGACCTCAAGGCCGAGCTCAGAAAGCGCCTTCGTAAGTCCTAAACACGCAACACCCAAACCTCCGCTGTTGTACGGCGGAAATTCCCATCCAAACATGAGGATTTTAGTCTTCACCTCAGGGCAATTTTAACATGGTATGGTATTCTCCAACATGATGAACCCCGTTAGAAGCCCCATTCAAGCGCGAATCGTTGCTTTCGCACGAAATAGGCATCGTAATCACAAAATATTCTATGATAGATAAGGCTTCTAACGGGGTGAATTGTCCCCACGCCGCTATATTCGACCTAGACGATACCCTGGCCGAGAGCTTCCAGCCTCCTCAGCCCGAGATCGTGCAGAGACTCGGGAAACTCTTAGAGTTCATGCCTGTCGCCATCATGACGGCCGCCGGTTTCCCTCGCATCAAGGATGATTTTATTTCCAAGCTCTCACATTCCCCGCATATATCGCGATTTTATATCTTTCCCAACAGCACCGCGGAATGCTACATGTGGGAACATGGCGCTTGGGGGCTTGCGTACAGCCTCGGCCTCACCGAGAGCGACCGCGAGACAATACGAAAAGCAATACAGGAGACAATCACGGAAACAGATATTTTTGAAGGACATCCGACACACGCACCAGAAATCATCGACCGCGATGCACAAATTGCACTCGCGACGATCGGGCTTGAGGCCACCTATGAAGAAAAAGCGTCGTGGGATCCCGAGCAAGTAAAGAGAAAAAAACTAAAAGCTGTTCTTGAGAAAAAGCTTCCGCAATTTGAAATATTGATGGGAGGTATGACGACAATCGACATCACACACAAAGGCATCAACAAGGCCTATGGAGTGAAATGGTTTTCCGAAAAACTCGGCATCCCAACCTCGGAAATGCTGTATGTGGGCGACGCTCTCTACCCGGGCGGCAATGATGAGGTGGTTATCGCCACAGGTGTCCGCACGCACGAAGTCGCGGGGCCATCGGAAACACTCACTGTTATCGAAGAGTTGCTTCGTATGTGCACTACTCCTCGTTAAAGGTGTGAACGATGTTCCTGTACGAACTTTATCTCAACACTTTCTCTCCCCCATACACAAAAGGTAATTCCCCCGATCCAGTTTTCCCGATCCTTGGTGATAAAAGAGTCATAAGAGACTGGCAATCCACAGGAGTGCAGTTAGGAATGCGGTGCGGATAAAAACATTGTGGTATATATGCAGGATGAGGCTCGCTGGCTCACCGATAGTGAATTCTATCCTTGTCGGGAGTTTTTTTGTGCTTGCACTCCCCTCTCTGGGATTTGCCGAGACGCGTCTTGCCGAGCAAACGAACATTGCAGCATCAGTGAATCAAGCGGCCTTCGGTTTCAACAACTACCCTGCTCAGTCATTTGTCCCAACAGCGACTGGAACGATCTTGTCCGTCGCGATTGCAGGTACTAGCTGTGGCATATCTGTGAACAATGGAGCGTTTTCCTATTCGGCATTTAATACCTTTACTCCAATAGCCGGCGGATACCGATTTACTGGAGGATCGTTTCCGGTATCAACCAGCTCGACCTACTACATTACTTCCCATTGCAACAACAATGTCGGGAGCTTTGGCGGTACGACGGTTGATTCGTATCTAAGCGGAGCGGCGGGGCACATGAAATTGCCAGGTCAACCCAGTACACAGTTCGTGAGCAACGTCTCATCGGGCAACGCGCTTCTGGACTGGGCATTTGCTGTCTGTACCACAACCGATTGCACCCTTACGCCTCCGCCCCCAACCTCGTTTACTCCCGTCATCATCATTCCCGGCATCCTTGGCTCTGCGCAGCACAACGGCGAGTGGCTCATTGATCCGATCACACATGCATATGACAACCTGATAGACACTCTGGCGGCCAACGGGTACGAAAAGGATGTCACGCTCTTCCCTTTCCCGTATGATTGGCACAAATCCAACATAGATACGGCTGTACTCCTCAACGCAAAAATTGACGAGATAAAAGGCGTCTGCACATGCGACAAGGTAGATATCGTCGCTCACTCAATGGGTGGCCTCATTGCGCGGCAATATATCCAGTCTAGTTTTTACGATCAAGATGTTCGTAAACTAATCTTTCTTGGAACGCCGCATTTGGGAGCACCAAATGCTTACTTAATGTGGGAGGGTGGTGAAGAAGACGTGGACCGCGAAGGTCAACTGTTGAAATATTTCCTAAAGATTGAGGCGGGTAAGCATGGCTTAACGAGCCTTTTCAACTATATAAGGGCCGCGCCAATACCTTCGGTCCAAGAGTTACTTCCCGTCTATGGGTACATCAAACACGTCGGCTCACCGGACATCCCATCGTTCCCGAATTCGGAGTGGTATCCTGACAATCTCTTCCTCTCAGTCTTGCATAGCGATATTATCGATCTCTATAACTCCGGTGTAACAATTTCGAACTTCGTCGGGCAGATCGCCGATGACACAACCATTACAACCATCCGGGTTATACCTCCACCTGTTATTAATCCAACAGCTTTGTGGGGATTCGGGATACCAGAAAATTTTGGCAATAGCTCTACTGATGAAGGTCTTGAGCGCGGGGCCGGCGATGGTACGGTGCCTCTTTTTTCTGCAACCTTTATCACCAGCGACCTACAAATTTTCGATTTCGGGCACAACGACCTCCCCACGAAAACCGAGGGACAAGTATTCAAGAAACTCACTGGCAATGATGCCGTGACCCTTGTCAATAATGATCACGGGTTATTTGATCTAGCAAAGAATGTGCTCATCTTCCAAATTCTCTCCCCCGCCGATATCGTAGTTGTAGACCCTGATGGCCTCAGGGTTGGCAAAGATTTCTTAACAGGAGAAGAGCTGCATGAAATTCCTGACGCGTTCTATTCGGGATATGGGACCGATGACGAATACGTAACGATTCCAAGCCCCAAAGAGGGAGAATATAGGGTGATCACACAGGGAACCGGTAGCGGGGGCACGTATACAATCGCTGCGAGTATTAT
>CAZFMA010000050.1:0-4171 GCA_964520015.1 uncultured Candidatus Saccharibacteria bacterium | reverse complement strand
TTGCTTCCCCCGTGCCCCGTTTCTTGCAGTTTACCCTGAGCGGAGTCGAAGGGTATCCTCGACTGCGACTGTCAGCGTACTTACTAAAAAACAAAGCCCCCTACGAGGCTCGCGCATATTACTTGAGCAGACGTATGAAGTCAACCACCTATCAGTAAGTGTTTTCGAGGGAGACTTTCAAGAGGCCTGATTATCTTGGTATTTTCCTTTCGGCAATCCGAGCACGCCCCTCAAGGTCCAACGCTTCATATCTGAGTTTTTTAATCATTTCTGATAAGTCTCTGCTGAAGTCTCTGCTGAGATCTCCCAATTCTATCTCAAGTGGCGTTGAGATTGGGAATGGCGCTTCCTCGATACGACCCGCCAAGTAATCCCCCATCTTCTTTTTGTAGTCCTCCATCCCCTTACTACCTCCATGGAAAGAGGCTACCGATAGTCTATCTTCCATTTTTTGCATTTCTATAGCGAGATCTGCGGCTTCATAACTGGACGAGCGATACAAATTCGATGCATCTCTCCAATCCTTGTTGCGTTCCGCTTCTTCAGCCTCGGATCTAGTGGTGCCAAGCCGCTGCATGAACGTATCATACCGCTCTTTGAGCTTTTTAAAGTCCTCTCTCAATTGCTCAATATCCTCAGGTGTTTCTTCTGCAGACGCTCCGCCCGTGCGGGCCATGCCTGCAAGGCCAACAGCCAGTGCACCCGCACCCGCTCTTTTCAAAAACGTTCTTCTATCAATATCAATGCCCCTTTCCTTATTCCCACCATCAGATCCTGGTCCTTGTATCTCCTCCTTCATATCCCCTATTAAACTCTCCCCACATTCGTCCGCAACCTTACAATGTGCATAACAAAATATTCCTATCATGCGTTAAAACGACCACCGAAAGGCGGTCGTTTGTCTTATTTCTTCGATTCTGCTTCCTTCAGCGGCACTCCGAGGTGGCGCAAGAAGCTTTCGGCTTCTTTTTTGTTCTTGGCAGTCGTAACGATCGTGATTGCGAGGCCGAAAATGTCTTTTGAATCTTCGTCGGAAGTCTCGGGGAAAACCGTGTGTTCCTTCATGCCGATCGAGATGTTGCCCATCTCGTCAATTGCGCTTGGCTTTATGCCACGGAAGTCTTTGACGCGCGGGAGAACGATGTGGATGAGCTTGTCGAAGAAATTTTGCATGCGCTCGCCACGGAGTGTGGTGGTATATCCTGCGACGTCGCCCACGCGCACTTTGAAGTTCGCGATGGATTTCTTGGCGCCACGCGGAGCAGGAGCTTGGCCGGTGATGCGTGTGAGGCGATCGACGATGAGCTCGAGCTTTTTCTTGTCTTTCTGAGACCCTACGCCGGAAGAGACCACGATCTTCACGAGGCGTGGCGCCTGCATGACGTTCTTGTAGCCGAATTCGCTCTTAAGCGCGTCGAATGTGTTAGAAGTTCTTGCGAGCATAGCGAGTTAGAAATTCTTACACCCAGCACCAATTTTGAGCTCCAGAAGTTTGGTATCGGAAGCCTGTGATTTCGACTGAGTACGGTAGTTTTGCATACTTTTTGTTATTTTCAAAATTGGTGCTGGGTAAAGGAAAATGCAGTCGCTACGCGCATTATTTTCACTTTAATTCCTCACCGCTTTTCACCGCGACACGCTGACGATTGCCGTCTTTGTCGCGCGTGATCTTGATGCGTGTGCCCTTCCCTGTTTTAGGATCGAGAAGCATGACGTTGGACGCGTGAAGTGGCATCGGCTTATCAACGATCTGACCTTTGCGATTCTGTGCTGAAGGGCGGCGGTGCCTTTTGACGAGGTTCATGCCGTCCAAGACAAGCATGTTGTCGCGGGGGAAAGCCCGCAAAATCGTAGCATTCTGGCCTTTGTTTTTGCCCGCGATTATTACTACTTTGTCTCCTTTCTTTAATCTCATATGATTTTTTGGTTTGCCTGCCCCGTAGCCAAACCCGAAGGGTTTGTGGTACTGGGGTCTCCTTTTTTGAGTTTCATGTTAGTTTTTCTTAACGAGCGTAAGCGAGTTTACCTGCCCGCCGAAGCCTTGGCGCAGGCGGGGAAACAACTTACACCCGCCTAAATTTTGAACGAAAATCCTTCAACGCATCTTCGATAGTTCTCTCAAGATAGTTCCTGCCCCATCCAGATTTAAGATACTTCTCTCGATGCATAGCGTCTATACGACTTCTATGTAGCTCGCAGTATAAAAGGACGAATGGCCTTCTATTTCTCGTGGCAGTCACTCTACCAGCCATGTGTCCTGCAAGTCGCGCCTTTATATCACGACAATAGCCAATATACAAATTTCCATCGTTCTGACTGCCCAATACGTAGACGCTATGCATTTGTTCAAAATTTAGGCGGGTTAAGAAAAATATAGTCGCAAGCTCCTTATTTTTCTAAACGATCTCGGGCGCGAGCGAGCCGATGCGCTGATAGCCACGCTCGACGACTTCACGAGGGATAGGACCGAAGACGCGGTTTGCCTTTGGTTCTTTCGGCTCTTTGCCTGATCCGGTGATCAAGACGACGGCGTTTTCATCAAAGCGAATGTACGAGCCATCGACGCGACGAAATGCATTCTTCTGGCGAACGACGACAGCGCGGTGCACTTCCTTTTTCTTCACGGCCTTGCGCGGCTGCGCAGTCTGGATCGAGATCACGATCTCATCGCCGAGGCCTGCATAGCGGCGCTTTGAGCCGCCCAAAATCTTAAAGACTCGGCCGATGATGCCGCCGGAGTTGTCTGCAATTTTAACGAGGGTTCGATCTTGGATCATACAATTATGCTGCGATCACGAATCGCTTTCGCTTGGAAATTGGGCGCGTCTCTTTGATGGTTACCTTCTCCCCTACCTGTGCGGTATTTCCTGGGTTGTGGACGAGGAATTTCTTGCTGTGACGAATGTACTTCTTGTACTTCGGGTGCTTCACGTAGCGCTCCACCTGCACGGTCACCGTGTCTTTCATCGCCGATTTCACGACGACGCCTTCGAATGTTTTGCCCTGCCTGCCGGCAGGCAGGCTTGTGTCGTTGTGAGTTTCCGTTTCCATATAAATAAGTGCCCAATACTACGCTTTCTTGACCTTAGGTGCAATTCCTGCCTGCGCAGCCAGGTCGCGCGCTCGAAGCTCGGTCATGATCTGTGCGATCTCGCGGCGGACATTGCGACCTTCGCGGACGTTGCGTGTGCGGGAGCCCGCGCCGCCGAAGCGAAATACACGGAGGCTCTCCCGCTTATCCGCGATGAGCTTCTGTAGTTCTGCGACATCTTGTTTCTTGAAATCAGACATATGTTAGTTTTTCTTGACGAGTGATAACGAGTCTAGAAATATCTTACACCCTCCTAAATTTTCCGCTCGCACAACTTGCCGCCATATTTGATGAATAGTTGAGACGGGTCTCTGACAAAGTACCCTATTCGACTCAAGCGCATTGAGCGAAAAATTTGGGAGGGTCAAGAAATTGTAATTCGCTTTGCTCATAACAATTTCATTGACGTGCAACAACCCGCGCTTTGAGGGGCAATTTGGTTCCTGCTTTGCGAAGGGCTTCACGTGCGATCGGCTCCGTAGCGCCATCGATCTCAAAGATCACGCGGCCTGGGCGTACGTCAAAAACGTAGCCGGCAACATCTCCTTTTCCGCTACCCATGCCTACTTCTGCTGCCTTTTGAGTGAATGGTCGGTCTGGGAAAATACGGGTCCAGATCTTTGCACTCTTGCCTCCTGCGCGAGTGAGTGCGCGGCGAGCTGCTTCGAGCTGGTTCGAGGTGACACGTGCCTGCGTGAGCGCCTTTAAGCCGTATGAGCCGAAAGCAACCGTAATACCACGAGTCTCAGGAGCGACGGCGCGCTTGCCACGGCGTCGGCCAGTCTGCCATTTACGGTGTTTTGCTTTCTTTGGTGCCAACATGGTAGATTTTTACTGAGCGAAGCGATGATAAAAATCACCACCCAGCACCTTTTGCGCCCATAGTGCTGTTCGAAGGCAGATCATACTCTGTAATTTTACTTTAACAACGTAATTCATAGGGATAGAAAAGGTGCTGGGTCTCGATAAAAATAGTCACTTCGTTCCTTTTTTATCTGAGAATATATCACCGCGGTAGATCCACACCTTGATCCCGATCACACCGTACGGAAGGTACGCCTGCTCACGAGCAAAATCGAT
>CAZFMA010000049.1:0-3397 GCA_964520015.1 uncultured Candidatus Saccharibacteria bacterium | reverse complement strand
TCCACGGAGAGCATCCAGTCCCCTATTTGTTCACCGGTGGTCGAGCGCATAATGCCGGCTCCATGGAGAGTCGTGTTGGTTAAACTATCGGCATATACCCATGCCGCGAGTGTGAATGACCCGCTTCCCGTAGCGGGTTCGGTAATCGTCGCATACCCGTCTGTCCCATTAAAATCAAACGCTTGGCCGATCTTGCCCGGCGCTTGGGTCGAGCCCGCGATGGTCGCGTTATTCGCTCCCACCGGATCTGTCACCACCGCGGTAGCAGTCCACTTTTTCTTGAGGTAGTTGGTGATGTCCGTGATCTGGGCACTCGTAAGCGCCGTATTGTAGATGAGAATTTCATAGAAATCAGCGTCGGAGAAATTAGCTACATTGTAGGCACGGCCAAGCTGCATCGTACATGTCAGCGTCTGGGTGTTGCCCGATGCCGCACTGGATTCAGCAGCGCCCTCAACAGATATGTATAGATTGCCGCTCTCGTGTCTCGACATAACAACCATTGGATCGTCAGCGACGATGGCTTGTCGTATCATATCTGCAGTTGCGTCAAAGTTGTACGCGTAGACTACAGGGGAGGTGGATGCATGGATGCCGAAGTTGCCACAGTTAGCGATGTCCGAGGGACTAAAGGGATCATTTTCCCAGATATTCGTGGCATTCGTGCCTGGATTGATCATTCCAGCAACAAACATCGTGTACGCGGTGTTGGTGATGAAGCTTGAAAGCGCTGTGGCATTGGTCATGACATCATCAGTGCCGTCGAAACGAATTATGTTGCGGCCGTTTTGAGTCGCGGCATTTGTGGTCGGCCTCGCGGTGGTAACTGCCGTAAAATCCCGCGCGTTGCCAGACTGGTCGGCCCATGTATCTACCGCTCCCGCGGTATCAGAGACACCCACTGTCGCATCAAGCCAAAGCTGAAGTCCTGCGATCGAGCTGGGTAAGACGCCGGCAGGCGTATTGCTAACTGTTGGACCATCGAAGGTCCAGTGGCCGACGAGTCCACTTGAAAGACTGGGATTGACTTGGAGCGTTTTGTTGATCACCGTCGTCGCTCCGAGGTGATAGAGGCGTTTGGCTTCGGCCGGAGAAAGCACGCGGTTGTATACGCGGACGTCATCGATCTTTCCGTTCCAGTAATATGCCGTAGTCGTAGTAAACATGCGTCCAACGTCATGGCTCGTGAGCCACCCGCTTGCCGTTGTAGTTAACGTCAGCGTCCCTTGGTCCACTCCATCGACATATATTTTATTGGTTGTGCCATCCCAGGTAGCAACGATATGTTTCCATTGTCCCGCGGGAATTACTCCTGTTGTTGTGGTCGCACGCCCGTCGGTGTCAATCCCCGCACTTCTCCAATTGTAGAACTGCACTGATCCTTTCGGGTCTACCGAAAGCATCCAATCTCCTACGCTCTCTCCTGTCGTTGAACGCATGATACCCATACCATACGTCGCCTGAGCTCCACTAAAGCTATCGACATATACCCAGGCGCCGATAGAGAATGAACCTGATCCTGTCGCGGGCTCGGAGAAAGTCACATAATCATCCGTGCCATCAAAATCCACCGCCTGGCCGATTTTTCCGATTGTTACCGCTGTACTAGTAGAGGTGAAGCCCGTGAGGAATCCATTCAGACCACTGACGCTTGAGTCGGCAACATTTGAGAGCATGGTTGCGCCATCGAGCGTCCACCACCCAACAAGACCGTTTGAGAGATTGGGATTGCTCGCAAGCGCTATGCCCCAGCGGGTTTCTGCAAATGAAGGGGAGGCAAAGAAAAGAACCAGGAGGGCGAAGACTGCCCAGAGAGATCGATATAGTTGTGTTGCTGTGTGTGATTTCATACCCGGCTAATACAAGGAGATCATCGAGAAATTCGTACCTCAAGCTTCGCTCCAACAGCAGTAGAAACCCTCGAAAGAAAATCCAGTGTCGGATTACCTGCTCCCGACTCAAAACGCGCGATTGCCGACTGGGTGGTACCGACACGGCGCGCAAGTTCTTTCTGTGTGACACCTCGCTTAATTCGCGCATCAAGGATGGCTCGGATAAGGTCATACTTCGGCTGAAGCGCTTTGTATGCTTTGCGAAATTCAGGATCACGCATCGATTCGCGATGCCAATCTTTGAGAGTGACATACTCAACACCGTTTCTTGTTTTTCTGTATTTCATATGTACAAGTATATCATAAATGCGATATTACACGCAATATTCCGCAAGCCGTTTATGGGCAAGACCAGTTTCCTGTTGGCGAAGGGCCGAACGTTGTTTCTTCATGCCGAGAAGAAGCACGACATCTCCGCGACAGAATCCATACAGGATGCGAATTTGTGGACGGCCGGTGCGTCGAAGCTCCCATAATCCGCCTCCAAGGGGTTTGGCGTATGGCATCGAAAGTTCATGGCCGTATTGTTCCAATAGATACTGCAGCCTCCTGACATCCGATCGCACCTGTGTATCGAGCGCATCGACAAATTCACGTACGGGTCTAAGGGCGATGACTTTCATATTCATTCTGTAGGCATGTCGGCGGGCGGGGGAGAATCAGTGTCGGAAATAGTCCCTCCGCTCACGGACCCTGCATCCAACGTCCACCAACCGACAAGGCCGCTTCCGAGATTGGAATTGGTGTTAAGCGCTATGCCCCAGCGGGTCGCGGCAGAGGCGGGAAATGCGGGGAACGCAGAGAAGAGGATTGCAAGTATGGTGACCGCGCTGAACGTTCTTTGTAGTTTTGTTGCTGTACGTGATTTCATATGGTTCGACTACCCTCACCACAAGTGGACGAGGGAGCGCAATTTGATATACTATCCACATGACTACCGCAATCAAGAATGAAATAAAGAAATTTGCGCGAGAAAGCGTGCGCGAAGCGCTTGAAGAGGAGATGGTGCGCTTTAACACCTTGCGGCTTCCGTCGGTATCTGCGAAAGAACAAAAGCAGATAGAAGAGATGTATAAAAGACCCTCTCGCCAGAGCGTTGCGACGCCGACTGAAATCGCGGCGATAGAGCGAGGCCGCAGAGAACATGCGCGTGGAGCGTACGCAGTTTTTAGTCATACTGTACATGGAATGGATAATAACGCTCGCGCGCAGCGCCGAAAAAAATCTCGCTAAAGATCGGGGGCGTTTGCAGGCAGTTCTTGTGCGCATGCGCATTGACCCGTTTGGCAGAGACACCGTTCGTTTGCATAACATGATGCCTGCCTTCCGTCGGCGAGTTGGCTCGTATCGTATTTTGTTTGACATGTACACCACCGAACGTCTTGTAGAAGTTCATGATATAAGACGCCGTAGTGAAAAAACCTATAGGAAGAAAAGGTAGCTGATCGAGGTTATCGATAACCGCGGGAGTATAGTGTAGTTTTGTTGCTGTACGTGATTTCATA
>CAZFMA010000048.1:0-5233 GCA_964520015.1 uncultured Candidatus Saccharibacteria bacterium | reverse complement strand
GTATCAGTCGGACGCTCTACCAGCTGAGCTATGCGCGCAAACGAGGAGCAAAGTGGGAAAGTGTACTTTCACATTTTCTCCGAGTGACGCGTGCATATGAACATATGCGCGCGAACATGAGGATGGTAGCAAAAATGGGGCTCATGTGCTACTTTTTCCACGGGCCTGTACTTAATGTTTCCTTCCGCCCTCGATGGAGGAGCCCATGCCGAGACCACATTATTTTACCCTGGGACACCATACCGGTGTCCCAAACGAGCACGAGCACAGGATGAGGAGGCGTCGCGCGCGAAGCGCATATCAAGACGCTCGCCAAGGCTAAAGCGGCGCGCCAGAGACGTCGCGAGCTGCGGCGGCAGAACCTCGGCCTCGACAATTCCCCGCTGAGCACCGACTAGCGCGGCGGCGAGTTCCGTTCTCACCATCATTTTTTGCGGCCGCGTTCGTCGAGTGACGAACGCGGCTCGCTTCTTTTTTCAAGCACTTATACACACATTTCTGAAAAACTATTTACATTTCTGAGAAAGTGTGTATTATACCGATAGCTTTAGTTCGTTTCAGTGTGACGCACTAGTCCCAAGTGAAAAGGTAATTCACTTCGGCAGCGGAAGCACATAAGGTGAGGCCCAAATAAAAAATTAGGCCGACCCCTATTGTCAGAATTAACTTAGTCACATCAGAGATGGAAAAAACTCTTTCTGCCGATGCGGCGATACGAAGTGAGTATCAGCTGATCGACGCTTGGGGTTTACACTCGGCGATTGACATCCACGGATGCAATCCCGAAACAATCCGCAGTGCGGATGAGATCAAGAGGTTTGTCGTTGAGCTCTGTGAGCTCATCGAAATGAAACGGTTTGGAGAGTGCCTCGTCGTGAATTTCGGCGAAGACGAGCGGGTAGCGGGATATTCGATGACACAGCTCATCGAGACATCCCTTATCTCCGCGCACTTCGCGAATCAGACGAATGCAGTGTACTTGGACGTATTCTCGTGCAAGTACTACAATCCGAACGTCGTAGCCGAGTTTGCCAAGAAGTTCTTCGGAGGCACGGACTACGATCTGAAGTACACGTGTCGGAAGTAACGTAAGTAACAAAAAGAGAACCGCCCCAGTGGGGCGGTTCTCTTTTACAGTATTAAAAGTTTGCCGGCGCCGACCCGTGTACTACGGGTCGGCGCCAACGTTTCCGATTCGACATGGTGTCCTCCTCTCAATGCCGGTTGTCGGCGCGCTTGCCGAAGCAAGCGATGAAATCCATGCACCGCTTGATCGGCCAGCAGATAACATAGCCGATCACTGCGAGAGCGGTCATGAAGATGGCGGCCGCGATCCACCCAGCGAGGTACCTTGTCTCTCCCGTGTTCATCGTCTCCTCCCGTTTCTTTTTCTCGGCCGAGAATGCCGACCACCACGCTATCACAACCGCATTTCTCCGCAATCAAAAGTCCGCGAGAGCAATTTTCAGTATTAAAATCTTTTGGCGCCGGCTGATTCCCAGCCGGCGCCTTCACAATCCGCGAACCTACGTCATGGGAGCTCACCTGAACCTCTGCACGAGGTTTCTGGCAAGCTCGACCATCGCGAACCATGCGAAACGAGCGAATCCGGCGCGCCGAGAGTGCCGTTTCAGCGAACTCTCATAGCCCCAGCGCAATATGCCCAACATGGTGGTGTCCTCCGTCTACGTTCGTGGTGATCCGTGCCGACAAACAAGTTACCATACCCTCATCCCCACGCAAACTTCCCTTCTTGTAAGTCTTTCATTGATGGCGCGTCGAAGTGGTATCATGGACACAATGAATAAAAGTCTTATCTGGGTAGGGATAGGTGCGATCGTAATAGCTGCAATCGCCTATTTCGCTTTCATGCAATCTCCCACTTCGGAAACTGTAAACGACACGAACTCTCAAGCGAAAATAAATATCAATGCAATTTGTGAAGGCGCGCTCGCCTACATGAGCTTCGAGAATGGCGCAGCTGCTGAAGCCTGGGTCGCTGAGTGCAAAGAGGGCAAGCATCCTGAAGCGATCAAAGAATGGAAGCAGCAAAACGGCATCACCGATGCCTGAGCGATGAGCGAGGAAATACTGAGGCCATCAGGCCGAATGTACGACCGCGTGATTTAATATCTTACGGCAAGGAAGAATAGTAGAAATGAGATGTATGTGTTATTATTTTTCATATGAGTCAAGTGACCATCTCAGAACAAGAATACCAACAGCTAAAACGCCAAGGTGCGGCATATCGCAAGCTGGCTACTAAGCTTTTCCAATCATTCGTAAAAGATGACGTCGCGTCAGTTGTCCGCGACTTCGCCGACACGAAGCTCTATTCAAAGCATTTTCTTAAGGACCTCGAAAAAGGATTGCGTAAGTCATCATACGGCAAGGCATGAACATCGAGCCGCTGCGGTCAGATGTCCGCCAATACTTGCAGAAGCGGCAATTGATGAAAAAGTGGAAGAAGGCGAGCGATGTGTTCGAGCATAATATCCGGCACCCGTCGCTCAATGTTGAACTACTGGAACCGCGTTGGCGCGGGATCTATTCCTTCCGGATTGACCGCAAGTACCGTGCGCTCTTTTTTATAACCCCTCGAGGCACAGCAGAAATTTTCGCCGTCACAAACCACTACAAAAAATAACCAAGGTCCGAATGGGCATCGCCGATGACCGAGCCCTTTAGGGCGAGGTCATACTGAGCCTCGTCGAATGTACGACCGAGCCCTGTGAGGAAATACTGTTGAGGAGCGCAGGCGACGAAATACTGAGATCAGCAGATCGAATGTGAGGCCAATGACCGAGCGTCGAGCGAGGAAATGCTGAGCGCACGAGCGCGAACGTGGCCGAATGTACGACCCCGCTATTTAAAAAGTGCGTGGCAGATTTGCAGCCTATATGCTAGCGTTTGCTAGGAAGCTCGACCATGCACAACATCTTATGCGATGGAGGCGACGATGACTGAATGGAAAGTGGCCGGCGTGGGAAAGCGGGGTGTGTTCAGACAAATGCGAAGCAGGGCTCGCCCTGCTGCGCTTCTGCGAGCTAAGAGCTGGATTGCGCAGCACGCCGCCCGGCCGGAGACTTGGCGTCGAGTCGCTGAACTGCACCGGCATACGGAAGCCGCGCAGAGGTACATGTGACCCACGCGGCGGAAGCCGGATGCGCATCGTCGCGCATCCGGTCGGCTTTTTTATGAGCATCATCGACGACCGCGCGATTTAAGAATTCCCTTTTTCGAAATCAAGATCAAATCGGTCTTCTTCGGGTATATCACCTGGCACAACTGAGACATGAAAACCCATCCTTTCATATAATCGTCGTGCTTTATCTTCTTCTCCTTTGCCCGTAGACAGAAAGATCCCTTTGGAAACGCCGGGCTGAGTCTGGCGTGCATGTTCAAATGCTTTTTTAAGCACGTTTGTTCCTATGCCCTGCGAGCGTATTTCAGGATCGACATAAAACTGCTCAAGCTTGGTTCTTTTTTCACTTTCGTCCCACCGGACAAGAATAAATCCATCGATACGATTTCCCGTTCGAGCGAGATAGACAGCATCCCCTTGCTTTAGCGCATGCAATCGACGTTCGAGGTAGTCGAGCCGTACTTTCATGTGTTCATCGGAAAAAGGTTTGGCGGCGGAAAGATCCTTTAGATGTCTGGATTTGAGGGCGCGTAATTCCGGCACAATGCGATTTAAAAATCCCTGATCTGCTTCAGTGGTGGTCGGCTGCCATTCTTCGATATGCACCTCCAACCGATCCGGATGGCCTTCTTCAGTCATACGAAAACTCTACCATGCAAAAAGCACCGTGCTCCAAACAGGAGTCGGCGTTTTTGTTTTGTCGCAATTCATCCCCCAAGGGGACTGCGATTTGTAGCTGATTTAGCAAAATCACCTACTGGGCTATCGCTTCGCGTGGACAAATCGGGAGCACACAACACACAAGCAGAGACACCCTCTTTTGCCTGCCCCGCTGTGCCCCGTTGGAAGCTTTGCTTTCCGACTGGGGTAGCCACTGAGCTTGTCGAAGTGTGGTACTGGGGTTCCCTTCGACAGGTTCGACAAGCTCACTGCAAGCAGGCTCAGGACAAGCCGTCCATCACCTTGACAAAAATCATACCAAAAGTAGTATGTTGGTATGAATACGACATTGACCATAAAGATGGATAAAAAGCTTCGAGATGAGGCAAAAAAGACAGCTAAGAGGATGGGTATCCCCCTTACAACGGCGGTAAACGCGATGGTGCAGAAATTTGTGCGCGAAGGCGTGATCGTACTCGAAGCAGAGTGTCCGTTCCCAAGCCACACGCCGAACGCTGAGACCCGCAAGGCCATTGAGGAAGGGCGTAAAAGTAAAGGAGCCGGCAGGACATTTGCCACCGTTGAAGAGTTCAGGCAGTACATGGCCTCGCTCTAACACATGCGCCAAGCCACTTTCAAACCACGCTGTTTGCGGGATCTCAAGAAGGTCAAGGGGCGCGGCTCAGATGAAGAAAAATTGTACGAGGTGCTCGACATACTGATGCGTGACGGCCGCTTACCGTCGCGATGTAAGCCGCATAAACTCTCGGGTGTGTATGCAGGATTGTGGGAATGCCATATCGAAAATGATTGGCTCTTGGTCTACGACCTCACACCAACCAAGGTTATTCTCTACCGCACCGGCACACACGCAGACTTGTTTGAATAATCCCAACGCAAAAAGCGCCGTGCTCCAGAAGGAGTCGGCGTTTTTTGATTTGTAGCAAGATTCAAACGTTCACAGCAAACATAGACGCACACTCTTTTGTTCCGTCCATTATTGATCGTCTTTGCGATCTGTCACGCGTAGTATAAGGAACAACGCGATTCCTCTTGAGTCCTCGATCGAGAGACTAAAACCGACGATAAGCTTCTTCCCCGAAGGGAATCAGCGTAATCTTTTTTGAATGATTCCACGAGCAGCTTCCGCTACCCGTGCCTTGTTACGACTTAGTCTTTGTCATTGAGTTTGCCTTGGTACATCGCAAGGATGTCCTTCGGGCACTCCCAACTTCCCTGACTTGACGGGCGGTGAGTACAAAGCTTGAGAACGTATTCACCGCGGTATGGCTGACCCGCGATTACTAGCGATTCCGGCTTCATGAGGTCGGGTTGCAGACCTCAATCCGAACTGGCGCCGCTTTTAAGGATTTGCTCCACCTTACGGTATTGCGCCCCTTTGTAACGGCGATTGTAGCGCGTGTGCAG
>CAZFMA010000047.1:0-16766 GCA_964520015.1 uncultured Candidatus Saccharibacteria bacterium | reverse complement strand
CCGCATACTCCTCATTGCAGTACTTCTCACGTTTCCTTCGTACGCTTTGGCCGCGCCTCGGACGTTTGCAGAGCTTGCCTATTACATAGTGGAACTCATCAAGTTGGCCATTCCCGTTCTTATACTTGCGGGCATCGTTGTCTATATGTATGGAGTATCTACTAACATTTTAAAATTCGGTGAAAACAGCAGAGAAAAGCTCAAGGCGTACTTTTTTTGGGGCATCATTATCCTCTTTGTCATGGTTTCCATCTGGGGCATCTTGAATCTTCTTACCAACACCTTCTTCCCTGACAACTATCCTGGCGTGGGCTCTCCTCGATGAAGCTGATGCGTATGAAATATTTTGCGTCCCTCACATCTCTCCTTGCTACAGCAGTACTTGCGACGCCGCTATTTTCGAGTGCGCT
Source organism: uncultured Candidatus Saccharibacteria bacterium (assembly GCA_964520015.1). Taxonomy (GTDB): domain Bacteria; phylum Patescibacteriota; class Minisyncoccia; order Phycocordibacterales; family UBA2100; genus UBA10103. The sequence continues at coordinate 16,356 of CAZFMA010000047.1, read as the reverse complement.
TACCATTCAACAAACCATCGGTTTTTTTAATGTGTTTGTCGGCCTTATGCTGACGGTAGGGATTCTCCTCTTTGCTTTCGGATTTATCATGTGGATCGGTCGATTGGGGTCATGGCCTTCCTATCGGACCGAAGCGATCAAGGTCATGGAATGGTCGGTCATCGTGCTCTTTGTTCTTGTCGTGCTTCTTGGCATTGTGCAGTTCTTCCAGAATCACCCAAAGATGGCCGCTTATCTGGTCTCTACGATTGTGGTATTCCTCCTTGTTGGCGGTGCTGTCTATGCCTTGGCTAAAAGCGGTCGGGAGAAGAAGGAGGAGAAATAAGCTCCCGATTCACATCACGAGAGCACGAGTGATAGTGAATCGGCACATCAAGCTGAGATGTGCACCTATAGACGGCAGTCTCTTTAGGGGCTTATCCACATACCGCGCTCCGAAGCCATTGTCTTTTGGGTCGCCAGCTATACCATGAAGGGTAATTAGAATAAATGAATAATTCTTATTTTATGCGGAAAATCGTAACCCTTTCCAGTGTTTCCTCGGTGGGGCTCCTCCTGCTTCCGGCCCTTGCAAACGCTCAGACTCTTGGCGGAGTTATTGGTTTGATAAGTGATGTATTGAATGCGCTCATCGGTATTCTCATTGCCCTTGCTATTGTCGTCTTTTTCTGGGGGCTCGTTCAATACCTCGTGAACGTGGGAGAGGAAAAGGGCCAGGGCTTGCAGATCATGTTTTACGGGGTTATTGCGATTTTCGTTATGGTCTCCATCTGGGGCATTATCCGCCTTCTCCAAACTACCTTCAGAGTAGGTGACGTTAATTCTGTCATCCCAGCTCCGATTCGGCCACACCAGATTAGATAAATTTTCCGGAATGTGAATTGGATCTTTAGGACACATCTCTCGAGTCCTAAAAGGCAGAACTGTCCAATCAGTATGCCCAGTAGTAGAATTTCGAATTGCCTTGTTTGTGGCTTACTTAATATAAGAGGACATTATAGTCTGTGAAGTCATCAGCAACATGTGTATGACAATTAACCACGGCAAGAGCCATTCGAAATTTCACTAACCGGGTATGGATGCACTTAATGATGTAATAGCACGGTTTACCGTCTATATCATTGATCCCGCGATCCTCGTTATTTTTTCTGCCGGGTTTTTTCTTTTTTTATGGGGCCTCGTCGTCTTTCTCTGGAAGCTGAATGCCGGAGGGGATAATAAAGAAGAGAAGGCCCACATGCTCTGGGGAATCGTGGGCATGCTCATCATGGTTTCCTTCTGGGGCATTATCAATTTACTCATCAACACCTTCGATCTTCCTGTCGACATCTCAACGTAAACTGAACTCAAAAGACAACCGACCGTTTTTTTGTGGGTAGGGCGAGACTCGAACCCTCAACCTCTTGCGGGACCCTATTGCCTGCCTCACAAGCTCGGCATCGGCAACTGCGCTTCGCGCACCGGATGAAAAGCAAAGCAGTTTGCTTTTCATTCCCGCGCCTAGCTCGTCCCGTTCAAAGTGCTGGGGGAGAGACTCGAACTCTCAACGGATTTCTCCGCATGGTCCTAAGCCATGTGCGTCTACCAATTTCGCCACCCCAGCACTTTATTCGGGACGGTCTACCAATTTCGCCATCTGCCCGAAGCACTCATCCTAGCGTGAATTTCATTCTTTGTCCGCTCATTAGGATTCTAACCCACGACTCGCTTAACGGGGTGCCAAAACTATTACAGCATTACTGACATCTGTCCGCCCAGTAGGATTCGGTCACGAATAATCTGCTGTCCGGGGTCGGCAGACGACGCTCGCAGATTTTCTCAACCCCGGCTCGCTGCCTCGCGTGTTCGCTCGGCATCGCTCCGCCTTTCGAATCCTACCCGCAGTGCGCGCAGGCACACTGCTTGGGCGGCACTCACTCCGCTTCGCTATATTCGTGTCCGCCCAGTAGGATTCGAACCTACGACCGTTCGCTTAAGAGGCGACTGCTCTACCAACTGAGCTATGGGCGGTAATGAGGTAGAGTATACTCAATTCATCTATGTGTGCGCAACCGAAGCACTATTGCGAAGATTGCGAAGCGTCGTCTCGGATCCATATCTTTACGTGGATCAATGCATCAATCAATTTATTTCTCGTACCTCTTGCGTCTCTGCCACTTTCATTTCCAGCGCAGAATGCGTTCGAAGGTTTCTTGCAGATGATCCTTCGCGTTCTTGGTATTGCTGATCTTTCCGAAGAAATAGATGTATACACAATTCAGCCTCGCAGCGCTTTTTTTGTTGAAGCAGCGCGCAAGAGGGGGATACGATCTGAAATGTTGCGGATTTTTAAGAAAGAAACTGAACATCTCGTACTCTCATACGAGGGCAAAACATTTCGCTTCAACGGTCCACCAACGGCGAGAGAATTTGATGGTCCGTATGCAGCGAGTGCGATTATCAATGACAAGTGGCGTACCAAAGAGCATCTTGCAAAGAAATTTCCCGTCGCGTCCGGCAAGGTCTACTATTGGTGGCAAAAAAAGCGTGCTGTACATGAAACGATTCGAGACATCGGATTTCCACTCGTGGTAAAGCCGCGAGAAGGGTCGTTTGGCAGACACGTAACGACTCGTATCAATACAAAAGACACGCTGCAGAGAGCGATTGAGCATGCACTTGTATATCAGCCGTCGTTCGTTGTCGAGAAATATATTTCTAATTCATCCGTACATCGAGTAACGGTAATTGATTATAGGTATGTTGTGTCGGTGCGTCGCACTCCTCCACGTATCGTTGGCGATGGAATCTCGACGGTCCGATCGCTTATTAATGGAAAAAATGCGGAATTAACAAGAGACTTGGCTCGATACAGATATCCGCTTTTATGGCCAATAACAGAAAATTATGAGACCGATAAACTTTTACGCGAACAACACAATGCGTACGAGTCTATACCTGCGAAATCAGAAGTCGTACTGCTTCAGCGTGATCCGTATCTGCGACTCGGGGGAGATGTGATAGAAGAAACCGATCAAATACATCCAACAAATCGCTCACTCGCAATAGAAATCGCGAAACATTTTGGTCTGCATGTTGCGGGAATAGACATCATGCTTGAAGATATTGCACGACCATGGGCAGAGCAGCATGCTGCGGTCTTGGAAATAAATAGCCTACCGTGTTTCGAAGTACATGAGGTACCGACCGAAGGCAAACCGCAGCACGTTGCGGAAAAACTTGTCGATCTATTTTTGAAGTACTACGTCAAGGAAGTGTAAATCGAAGAAACACCCGTTTCCTCGTGGAGGAAGACGGGTCGCTTTAGCGACCGTTGGAAAACCGAGGGTTTCCAAAGTGCCGGGGGTGGGACTCGAACCCACACGCTCTTGCGAGCATTTGATCTTAAGTCAAACGCGGCTACCAATTACGCCACCCCGACGTCGTTCCCCGTAGCATAAGCCTAGGAGGGCGAACATCACTACTATATACGATTTGAGGCCTGAGCGGGACTCGAACCCGCGCATATCGATTTTGCAGATCGACGTGTTACCCCTTCACCATCAGGCCTTCGGGACCAATATACCACGCACCGCTACCTTTGCTGCGGCAACGTTTTGTCCACATTCGGACATACGTCAGAGAGTAGCTATAGCTTATGATTAACGTATGGGGAAACAGGAAAGGGAAAGCAAAAAAAGAACACAGAGAGCCAATTTGAGGAAACTCATTCTCGCAACAGTAGGGATTGCTGGTCTTCTCAGTGTCGTGGCAGTCGCTCCTAATGTAATTGGTGCTATGGACAAACTTGGTCTCATCCCCAACAAACGCCAAGGAGAGTTCATCGCGGCATCACGTAGGCGGCTTATCAAGCGGGGATTGCTCGTATATCAAGGCGGGTTGCTTCGCCTCTCGCCGGCGGGTCAGCGCGCTTTGCGCAGAATGCAGCTTGAAGATTATGGAACAAGAAAACCGAAGCGATGGGATCGGAAATGGCGCGTATTAATTTTTGACGTTCCCGAACGGCGAAGGGGCTTGCGCGAAACGGTGCGCCGCACGCTTGCGTCTATCGGGTTTGAGCGCCTTCAAGATAGCGTCTGGGTTTATCCCTATGATTGCGAGGATCTCATTACGCTTCTTAAGGCCGATTTTCATGTGGGGAAAGACCTGTTGTATCTCATCGTTGATTCTATTGAAAACGATCGTCATCTTCGGCAGCAGTTTGGCTTGTTGACTTAAGAATTACCAGCTTGCCGTATACGTTAAGATTAAGCTATAGCTAACGATTAACGTATACGCAATGAGAATGAGGAGGTTGTTATTTACGGGTCAGTTCATCGATTCGCTGACGGTTTTTCTCGCCTAAGTCGATCTCGAAATCGACAATCGGTATGGGGTGCAGCATCGTGTGATGTTTAATGTATTCGCGAAAATCGCTGCGGCTGCGCTTCGCGAATTTCAAAGCCACACTCTCATGGGTTTGCGGGAGAACGGAGAAATAAATCGTTGCTGATTTGAAATGTGAAGCAACTTCTGCGTGCGTCACGGTGATAAGCGCTTTTACATTCGATTCGCGTGCAAAAAACTCGCCAGCAAGGTGTGCAAGAGCTTCTTCGACCTGTGTGTGACGAATCGATCCCATACTTATTGAAACGAAGTTCTGATATTCTCCAATACGTCCCCCTGTAAAATTTCAAAGGGGGCTTTCACCTGCGCACCAAATTCTCGGTCGATCTCGATTCTGCTCACATCTTCTTTATTGGCCTGAATGTTTTTGATCTTACCGATGCCGACCTCTACGTTGCGACGCATGACACGCACCTCTCCGCCGCGCTCCAAGAATCCTTCTGAGACCTTGCCGCCGATCACCTGTTCATCCTTGCGGCTTGAAAATTGTTTGAGGATTTTCGCACGGCCGATAATTTCTTCCACGCGCCTCTTCGGCGCCCCTTCGTGAAGGAGTTCCTCCAAACGTTCGGTGAGTTTGTAAATGATCGTAAATGTTTCCACCTTTGTTCCGTGCTGCAAGGCGAGTGCCGCCGCGATCGGATCAACCCCGACATTGAATCCAATGACAGCAGCGGGGACCTCGCTTGCAACTGATGCTTTCACATCGTTTTCTGAAATAGTTCCGATCCCTGATTGCACAATATTCACGCGTGCGTACTCGTCTCCGAGTTTTGCCGTTTCCTGCACTATTGCCTCAAGCGATCCTGTCGCATCCGCACGGATAATGACCGGCAACATAAAGGGTCCGGTTGTTTCTTCTCCCTCTGCAAGTTGCGTCACATTTGGTGCGTGTAAGACCGGCGCGGGCGGCCGCACCTTTTCAGCTTCCTTTTTTGAATCGTATGCATGAAATTCTTCACCCACTTCAGGCAACATATCAAATCCTACGAGCTGCACAGGAGAAGAGAAACTGGCCTCTTGTAAAGTCTTGCCAGCGTGATTTTCCATTATTCGCACAGGAGCGACCGCGCGACCGGCCAGGACAGCCATACCGAATCGGAGCGTACCGTCAGTGATGATCACGGTTGCCGCAAGGCCGCGCTTCTGGTCGCGATGCGCTTCGATCACGTAGCCTTTGGCGGGAGCGGATAGATCGCCGGTAAAGCCCTCAATTTCGGCGACGAGAAGGATCAGATCCAAAAGTTCTTCTACTCCGGCACCAGTCTTTGCAGAAACGGCCGCCCACGGCACATCGCCTCCGTATTTTTCCAGGAACACCTCTTGGTCCAGAAGCATACGTATGGCACGCTCCTGATCGGCCCCAGGCTTGTCTATCTTATTGATAGCGACAATAAAAGGGGTGCCTGCGTCTCGAATGCTCTTAAGAGCCTCTAGCGTCTGTGCTTTTACTCCGTCGTCAGCTGCAACGACCAAAATCGCAATGTCGGCAGCAGTGGCCCCTCGTGCACGGATTGCGCTAAAGGCGGCATGCCCGGGTGTATCAATAAACGTTATACGTTTATTGACCCTGAGCCCAGTCGAAGGGTCTGTTGTTTCTCGGGTGACTTCATACGCCGCGACATGCTGCGTGATGCCGCCCGCCTCTTTGTCGACGGTATTGGACTTGCGAATGAAATCGAGGAGAGTGGATTTGCCGTGATCAACGTGCCCCAAAACTGCCACAATAGGAGGCCGCTCGATTTGCTGTGGAGTTTCTTTTTTCATACAGAGTTGTCATAGATACCAGTGCTTACTACCGAGTATACAATTTATTGAACGATTTGTAAAAGAGCGCGCTCGCGTACACAATAGGCACATGTTCGGACAAAAGAAGCGAATCTACCTCGATTATGCGAGCGCTACGCCTATGGTGGCTGAGGCGCTGCGTGCAATGGAGGAAGCAGAGAAGACCTTTGGCAACCCCGGCTCCATTCATGCAGAAGGGGTGACAGCGAAGAAGATCTTAGAAGGCGCACGCGAGGGAATAGCACATGAGCTCGGCTGCAAATCGCGGCAAATCATTTTTACCTCAGGACTTACCGAGGGCAACAATCTTGCGATCCTCGGATTTGCACGCAAGCGTGAAATTACCGGTGCGTCTCTTAAAGACACGCATTGGATTACGACCTCTATAGAACATGATTCGGTACTCGAATGTTTTGCTGAGATTGAGCGTATAGGTGGGACCGTCTCGCATGTTGATCCTACATCGCAGGGAATGATCACCGAAGAAAAGATTGCGAATGCACTTCGGCCGAACACAATTTTTGTCTCAGTGGGTTGGGGGAATAACGAGATCGGCACGGTACAACCGCTCTCTCGAATTGCGCGAGTGATTCGTGAACATGAAAAGAATCACCCTTCGACAAGCTCAGGGCAGGCAAGGCACATCGTTTTTCATAGCGATGCGGGACAAGCGCCACTCTATCTGTCTCCGCAGGTGCATACGCTCGGAGTAGATATGCTCGCGCTCGGTGCGGGCAAGCTCTATGGGCCGCGGGTCATTGGTGCTCTCTATGTTCGAGATCCCCAGATCATTGCTCCGGTTATGCATGGAGGCGGGCAGGAGAAGGGGCTTCGGGCCGGGACTGAAAAGGTGGTGCCGGCTATTGGGTTTGCAAAAGCTCTCGAGGTTATTTCAAAAGAGAGGGGAAGGGAGGCGGAGCGTATGCGTAAACTGCGCGACACGTTTGCGCGCGAAATCACTAAACGCATCCCCGAAGCTGTTATCAATGGGGACCTCGACCATGCATTGCCTCATATGCTCAATATTTCGATTTCAGGAGAGCGTACGGGCGAATACTTGGTGCTTGCCCTCGATCACGCGGGCGTGGCGCTCTCCACGAAGAGCGCATGCAGGGAAGGCGAAGCTCGCTCGCATGTGGTCGCGGCTCTAGGAGGGGATTCATGGCGCTCCGAAAATTCCCTGCGTTTCTCACTCGGACGTGAAACTACTGGACAGAATCTGGAACGGACGGCATTATCTCTTCGGAAACTACTCGACGGAGGCGTCTCGTGACCCCAACGCAACAACGTTTCTGCATGTTCGTCTGCCTTCTCTCGGTCGTGTTCCTCGCCGGATCCTTTGCGACTCAACAGCGGACCGTTGGTCTTATCTCCGGCGCCGTACTCGTCGTCTTCGCCGGATTGCAGGCCCTGTTCCCGCTTCGCCGCTCGGATTCGCGCTTCCCGTGAGATCGCAGGACGTTCAGGAAGCAATTGCAGCGCCAGAGCTTTCTGGCGCTGCTCGCTTATATAAATAAGCACTTGATTTTTATATGGTTGTGATACGATGCGTGATATGCCCCGCAGTGAAATGTGCCGTAGACAGGCAAAGATAGGGGACATCACTATGCAAACGTTCAAAGCACTTTTAGACAAGAGATTACAAGCCTTGCCGCGCGTTGCGCAAGCGCAACGCGCAACGGCACATTCTACTGACGGGGTATGAACATGGAGGAACTTTCAAAATCTCAAATCATCCTTCTCACCCTCCTCGTCTCCTTTGTTACGTCTATCGCGACCGGCATCGTCACGGTCTCCCTCATGGATCAGGCGCCGCCAGCGGTCGCGCAGACAGTGAATCGTATTATTGAGCGGACCGTAGAGAAGGTGGTGCCCTCGGGTCAGACGGCTGCAACGGTAGTGACGCAAGAAAAAACCATCGTTGTGAAAGAATCCCAGCTTATTTCAAAAGCTGTAGAACTTGTCGGCGCCTCGGTTGTACGATTGTATTCCCGCGGCGAGACGCCGGTATTTCTCGGCCTCGGCATAGTCGTCGATTCTTCAGGGACAATTGTGGCTGATAGTGGTATGTGGAGCGAGGGTGTAGCCGATACGATTGCAGAGTTGCCGGATAAGGCGCAAGTACGAGCAACGGTTACTCCAAATGATGCTTCTACCGCGTCGGGTCTCGTATTTTTCTCTACCGCTACGACAACCACTGATGGGAAACCCGCAGCATGGACTCCTATCGCAATCGCGAGCGGCCACTCAATGCTCGGAGAGACGGTCATCGTGCTTGCAGGTAAGAATGTTGTGCGAATTGGTGCAGGGATTGTGACCATGATCAGTGCCGCTACAGAGGCGTCTCCGGAAATCATCGATACAGACATTGCCGCGGATTCGATTATTTCCGGCTCTCCTCTTATTGATTCCGACGGCAGCCTTCTTGGAATAAGCACCAGTGTTTCCCGCACCGCTTCTCCATCGGGCTTTATCTCCGGCGCGATCCTCCTGAAGCCAGCGCCCAAGCCTGAAAAGGAAGAGTAAAATACACGTGTATTATAAACACCCTTGTGCGTAAAAGTGTGCAAAAATAGAAGTATGGGCACTCCCGAAGATCCTAAAGCAAAAGCCCCTCCCCATCCAAAGGTTCTAGAGTATCTGCAGAGATTCAACGCAGGTGAAGACTTGCGAAACATGAGAGAAGGCATGCCTCCCGCGATGGCGCATGATTTTGAGGGACTGTTGACACAACAAAGAGAAGAAGCAAGGAACCAGAGGGTAGCTGCGGAGCAGGCACAAGCTCGAGACAGTGTTGCATCGATGAATCCTGGGGAACTTCAAACTTTCGTAGTGCAGAATGTTCCAGCTCAATATGTCGGGATGAGTCGAAAAGCCCTGGAGTTTATATGGGCAGAAGAAGGCAATGTTGCACTTTCCATTGATGATCCTCGTCAGAAAAGAAGAAAGACGGAAATTGCGAGAAGAGCACAAGTGATTGCCGCTCTTGGTGTACTTGAAGAGGGAAGAGGGCAAGCAGGAATTCGGGGACGCGAAGCGGAAAACCAGGTGGCGATAAAAGAATTACACGTAAAGCTAGGCATCGCTGTTCCTGGTGAGAGCGTGGAACAAACATTCGATGGCTTTCAAGACCTTAAATCGTCCGACCTTAATCAAGGGCTAGCACACCGAGAGAAATCTCTTCAAAGAGGCCTCCTGGTGACGTCTGACAATACAGAACACGGACAAGATGCGTTTGCTATAGAAGGGGATTCTTTTGCGTTGAGTGATGGCGCGAGTAGCTATGGTCGATCTGGTGTTGTATCTCGATTAGTGTCTGAAGAGTTGGTCACACTCTCAAACAAAAACATGTCTTTTGATGATATTTTCCGTGAATCGAGAATGAGGAAAATGCTTGCGCGCGTTGCCCAAAGTCCGGAATTTAAAAACCTCGGCTCTTCAGAAGCGTCTAATAGTCCGAGCAATAAAAATGCTGGTCTCTGCACCATCCTCCTTGCAAGGCTCGACAAACAAAACAGGCGCATCGAGTATGCAAGCATCGGCGACAGTCCTCTCGTTGTCCTCGATCGTGAGGCTGACGGCACTATTAGCTTTGAGATAGTCAATGATGATATACAGGGAAAGAAAATAAACGGCCAGACCTTTACGGATGAAGATGTTCTCAACGACATACGGAATCCTGAAACACATCTTATAGGAATTGGTAAGAATGGTGAACTAAGGGTAGAGGATTTGCAAGTGTTGCGGCGGGGCCATGTTGAATATAAATCGGGCAGAGTTGTTATGCTCGCCTCCGATTTCCTGACTAAAATGATGGTAGTTTCTCCGCAGATGATCTCGAAGAATACGGAACGAGCACGTGCGGCTGGGAAGGAAAGGGTGGCAGCAGCGCTAGAAGATATTCAAAAAGCTACTGCGTCGGCCCAAAACATATTTGCTCAGAATGCTTTTAGGCCAGAGTTATTTGCAGATCCGTCCATTCCAAAACCCCAGTATTTACAGCAATTGAAGGATTGGAAGCGTATTCCTGCTCACAACGCTGCATGCGATGATATGACACTCATCTCGATCGAAATGGATAAAGCGATTTGAGTTGATTCGTAGCATATTTTACGCTAATATTGCGATATAGCATATGGCTCCATTCAATAATTACACAACCAAGGCGAAAGAGGCGATCCACCGCTCGCACCAGCTTGCGGTAGAACGCGGGCATAATCAGGTTTCCACGCTCCACCTCCTCACCGCGCTTTTGATGCAGGAGGAAACCATGGTGGTCCCCATGCTCGAACAGGTGGAAATAGACGTCGCCCACTTGAGCGATTCCATTCTCGAACTCATAGAGGGGGGCAACGGCAACACAGCGGTCTCTCCTTCTTTCCAGCTCTACCTCACACCCGAGTTGGTCCGCGTCTTCGAAGCCGCACCGCGCATCGCGGCATCATTTAATGATCAGTTTGTCTCTCCGGAGCACCTCTTGCTGGGAGTTGCAGAGCATCCGGGCCCAGCCGCAGACATCCTTTCGCGTTTTCGAATAGATCGCACCGCACTTGCGCGCGTTCTCACCGATATCAAAGAGGGAAAAATCCGCGATACAGAGACGAGTGCGAAGCCGCGCGCACTTACTCGCTTCGCGAGATCCCTTACCGATCGCGCACGCGAGAATAAGCTCGATCCCGTCATTGGTCGTGATACAGAAATCACACGCGTGATTCAGATTCTCTCTCGCCGTACCAAAAACAATCCGATTCTTATCGGCGAAGCGGGGGTAGGAAAAACGGCTGTTGCCGAAGGCATGGCATTGCGCATCGCAAATGGCGACGTGCCCGAATCATTGCGTGGCAAAGAACTGATCCAGCTCGATCTGGGACTCCTCATCGCCGGCACAAAATACCGCGGCGAATTTGAGGAGCGCCTGAAGGCCGTTATGAAAGAAGTCGAGCGCTCCGAAGGCAAAATCATACTCTTCATCGACGAGATCCATACGCTCGTGGGAGCTGGCGCTGCCGAGGGTTCGATGGACGCATCCAACATGTTGAAACCAGCACTGGCCCGCGGAGAGATTCGCGTTATCGGAGCAACGACCATCAAGGAATATCAAAAACACATTGAGCACGATGCCGCGCTCACGCGCCGCTTCCAGCCTGTCTATGTGAACGAACCTTCTATTGAAGACGCAATCGCGATTTTGCGTGGTCTCAAGGAGCGCTACGAGCTCTACCACGGGGTGCATATCACCGATGACGCGATGGTAGCGGCCGTGCAACTTTCTGCGCGATACATCACCGAGCGGTTTTTGCCGGATAAGGCAATCGATCTTATCGACGAGGCATCTTCGGCGCTGCGACTTTCGCTTGAGAACAAACCGCCGGTCCTCGAAGAGGCACATCGCAAGGTGACGCGACTTGAGATCGAGCGGGAGGCCTTGAAAAAGGAGTCGGAGGCGGGAGAAGGCAAGGCACGTACGCGCGTCAAATCCATTGAAAAAGAAATTGCTGATCTGCGCGACGCGACGCGAGAACTCGAGATGAAATGGAAGAACGAAAAAGAAACGCTCACCGAGATCAAGCGCGCGAAGGGTGAGCTCGAGCAATCTCGCATTGAGGCGGATGCAGCCGAGGCCGCAGCTGATTTCACAAAAACCGCGGAGTTGCGCTACGGTAAAATACCGACTTTGGAGAAAGAGATCGAGACAGCGCAGAAGCGTCTCAAGAAATTGCAACAGACGAGGCGCGTCTTGAAAGAAGAAATCATGGAAGAAGATATCGCCGCGGTCGTCTCCAGGTGGACCGGCGTGCCGGTTTCCCGAATGCTTGAGGAAGAAGCGGAAAAGCTCTCACGTATCGAGACGGAGCTTAAAAAACGCATCGTCGGGCAAGACGAGGCGGTGCAAAGAGTTTCCGACGCCATCAAGCGAAGCCGCGCAGGCATCGCAGATCCCAATCGCCCGGTCGGCTCGTTTCTTTTCCTCGGTCCCACAGGGGTTGGGAAGACAGAGCTCACGCGCGCCCTTGCGGAATTCCTTTTCAATAGCGATAAGGCGCTCATTCGTGTTGACATGTCGGAATACATGGAGAAACACTCTGTCTCCAAAATGATCGGATCGCCTCCGGGCTATGTCGGGTACGATGAGGGAGGCGGCCTCACAGAGCTCGTTCGACACCGCCCATATTCCGTCATCCTGTTTGACGAGATCGAAAAAGCGCATCCAGAGGTATTCAACATCCTTCTGCAAGTACTTGACAACGGGCGTCTCACCGATGCCAAGGGTCGTGTCGTGAATTTCAAAAATTCCGTAGTCATTATGACATCCAACATCGGCTCAGAACATATTGATAAAATGTCTGGCTTGGGCTTTGGAAGCGGCCTTTCGAAAACAGAAAATGAACGGTATGAGCAGGTGAAGGAAAAGGTGATGAGTTCTCTCAAAGAGTTCTTCCGCCCGGAATTCCTGAATCGTCTCGACGAGATTATTCTCTTCAACATTCTCGGGACGGAGGCGATCAAAGAGATTGTGCGGATGCAAATTAAAATCGTCTCAGAGCGTTTGACCGAGAAGCAGATAAAACTCTCATTCACCGATCCCGCACTCGAACATCTGGCAAAAGAAGGATACAGCCCGCAGTATGGCGCTCGGCCACTGAAGCGACTCATTCAGACCAAAATTCTCACGCCAATTGCCAATATGATGGTTGCACGCGGGGTTATGGAAGGCGGTTCAGTTACCGTTGATTTCAAATCCGACGCCGGCATCGACGGAAAGGGCGAATTTACGTTCGACGTCCGCAAAGGTCCCGAGCGCAATCGCAGTGCCCGCTCTCGCGCTAAGCAATCGGTTAGTGCGTAACAAGAGAGCGTTTCTTCCTTAGTGCGCCGGGCAGGACTTGCACCTGCGAAGGTCAAAGACCGCGTGATCTACAGTCACGTGCGTTTGCTGCTCCGCCACCGACGCATGAAAAAGTTGTATCGACGTTTGTGCTTCGGATTCATCGGCCTAATTTCTCGAAAAAATCTCTGCACATCCGAGATCTTGGTTAGATAAACCCTGCATGCACTTACCGCCGATGGACTATATCCTAACTCTCGGAGCATACTCTGTAAAGAAATAAGGAGGGGCATGGAGCGATTGGTGAGGGAGATTTGAATGCCATATTGCAGCTTATACACTGAGCCATCGGTATCAAAGAATCCCCGTAAGAAGCCACTCATGTATTCTTTGTCTTTAATAATCCACTCGGGGACACCGACCTGTGCAGCGACTTTATTTTGCACAAGACCTTCAGCTTTCAGCCATCGTGTGATCCGTGTTGAACCCAAGTAGACCGTTGTGTGCCCGCGGCTCGACATTGTAATTTTCGGAACACCCCCGAATGTTTCTTTGATGAGTAATCGAACATACCGTGCATACGCCGCTTCTTTTCTTCCTAGCGTGACCATCATTTGAAAGTGAGCAACATGCCCGTCGCCAAGCATGATTCCAAACAGCTCTGCGAGTCTGCGAGAGCGAACGGTCGGCGTCCAGACATCGGAGCGTCTATTGTCCGAATGCTCCTTCTGGAGTCGAGAGGAGGGAATGCGGAGGCGAGTGAGCCGATCGTAGACAGTCGCGTCCTTTAGATTCAACATCCTTCCAATTTCGCTAATGGTTTTATTTTCCACAACATAGAGTTGGACGAGTTCAGTGCGGTACACATTTTCTTCAACAATTGTCCAGCGACGAGCCACGTTCAAATTGTACCATAATGCACATTGACCGCTCTGATATAAGTGCGCAAAAAACCACTCAGGGCGCGATCTTGCGTGTTAGACTTTCTCCATGATCCAAAGGCGTGTAGCTACCTTTGCCTTGATATTTCTGATCGTCTTTATTATCGCTCCCTCACTTGCGCTTGCTGCTTCGCCCGGCGGAGGTCTTCCGGGGCAAATTGTACCGGAGAATTGTGATGATGAACCCGGAGGTTGTAAATCTGTGTGCGATCTCGCAGAGCTTGCCAACAACGTCCTCACCACCGCCATTTATATTGCCGTCTTCCTTTCTGCCATTCTTTTCGCCTGGGCTGGCTGGTTGTATTTGACGAGCGGCGGAGGGGGCGACATAAGTCGTGCCAAAGAGATATTCCAGAACGTCGCGGTCGGGCTCGTAATAGTCCTTATCGGGTGGCTGGTAGTAGATACACTTATACGGACACTCACGGGTGATAAACTCGGTTTTTGGAATGAGATCTGTGAAGCTGCCTAAATAGACTTGCAATACGAGTCAAAGGTGGGCGAGCTCTGATACGGTGTTGCATACAGGCCTTTTTTTGATATAGTGCCTCGCTATATGTCCCAAGATCAACTTTTCAAACTCGCCTGCTCCAAATGCGACCGCATCAACTATTGGTCCCGCAAGAATCGCAAGCTTGTCACTCGCAAGATCGAGCTCAAGAAGTACTGCAAATGGTGCAAAGCCCATACGAAGCACAAAGAGGCTAAAAAATAGTATACTGCGCCCGTTGGGCGATTAGTTAAATGGTATAACTTCGGTCTCCAAAACCGACGTCGTAGGTTCGATTCCTACATCGCCCGCAAAGTAGGACAAACAACCCAAGGAGATGGGATTAGTCTTGTATCAGAGCCATTTTCAGAGGTGATAACCTTTTCAATCTCCATTTCTGCCAATTCAAGATTATCAAACAGCGTTTTGAACACAGGATGCAGTTGTATAGCCACTTTCTTGTCTTTGATGACTAGGTGCGAACCGAGACACGAAAATATCGCACGTTTTGCTTCTGTACTGCCTTTGGCAAACCAAATCCGCGCATAGCGGGCAAAGTTGAAAGTGCGCTCGCTTAACTCCACCCACTCCTCAATCCCTTTACCTTGCCCCTCTAACTCTGCCTCAAGGGCATTCTTACGCGCCACCAGGATCGTCTTTGCGGCTTGATATTCAGCATCAGCGATGAGCACGCCGCTTATATTCTCTGGCGAAGTGTATTTGAGAAGAAGGCTCGCTAGCTGATCCGTAATGTGCTGATGTTCTTTCTTTTTGCTTTCAAGAGCGCTCAATTTTGTATGCGCCTCGTTGGTTCTGATTTCGTGCAAATACTTTATAGCCCAATGCTGGAACTTTTCAGAAATAGTGAGCTTTGAGATGATGAAGTCTACTTGCGCCGATAGGTCCTTCGCCTCCACATACTTCTCTGGGCATTTGGCATCTTTGCGCTTGGTGCACCGATAGTAGATGAAGTGCTGGACCGTACCGTTTTTGTACCTCCTTATCTTTTCTTCCGCCGTAATTGCTGCGTCGCAATTTCCACAGCGCATGATCCCCGTAAAAGGAAAGCTCCTGTGTTTGTCACGCGGTCTGCCGCGTTTGCCGAGTAACGCTTGCACCCTCCAAAACTCTTCCTCGGTTATCATTGGCTCGTGGCTGCCCTTGTAGAGTGCGCGATCTGTTCCGACTCCGTACTCGAAATAGCCATAATAAAACGGATTCTTGAGGAGTTTGTAGAGAGTGCTTCGTGAAATAAGTTTCGGTGTCGGGTTATTTTTTGTAGGACGCATCGTCAGATTCCACTCGGAGCGCACCTTGTCCAAGACCTGCATCACAGAGTAGTTGCCCGTCAGCATCACATGCCATATGTTTTTGACCGTCTCAAACCGGTCGGGGTCGTTGTAGATGGTGTTGAGCCCTTTTTCTTCGAAGTTTTTTGTGTTGAGATACCCCAACGTTGCGCGACTTGGACACCAACCCTTATCGATCTTGGACTTGAGCCCCCGCTTTACTACAACACCGTTGTCGTCGGACGATTTCTTGGCCATACCAAACTCCATTTGCAAGAAGAACTTGTCGTCCGGGGCATTGTAGTAGGTTTTAGTGGGGGTTTTGACCATCAGAAGCTTGCCCTCGTCCATAAGCGTAATCACGAGGCCCCCGTCATAGGCGTTACGGGCAATACGATTTGGATGCCACACCATGAGACCATTTGCTTTCCCAGATTCAATTTGCCCCATCACATGCTTGAAAACAGGCCGTCCACGCTTGTGCGCTGACTGGCGTTCTCCTTTTTCGTCTCCAAGAAAACTCTCTACGACCTTCAGATGCTCGCGTTGTATTTGCGCCTCAAGTTCTCTTTTTTGATCGCCGAGCGAAAGCACTTGACGGTCTTCGCCTTCCGTACTCTTGCGAGAATAGGCTAT
>CAZFMA010000046.1:0-3075 GCA_964520015.1 uncultured Candidatus Saccharibacteria bacterium | reverse complement strand
GCGTAGGTGGTACTCGCGTAGGAGAAATCCACCCATCCCACAACATCCGACCCCCATGCATAGCCGGTGAACGTGCCATTCGTATTTTTTGTGATCCCATACGAGGGACTCGATCCAGAGAGACTGATCCAGCCGTCCCATCCGCCGCTCTGAGAGGAGCCACCACCAAGTGCCTTCGCCCAGCCCGAAAGAGCCGGCCCCGTGATTTTAGCCTGGCACGTCCCCGAGGGGCAGCCTGTGAGATCGCTCTGATTGAAACTGACCCAGCCGACATGCTCGCTCCACCCATACCCGGAGAGAACGCCACTCGAATCTATGTTGACACTATAGTTTGATCCATTGAAAGAAATCCATCCGATGGTTTCGCTCCATGCATAGCCGGTGATCGGGGCGCCGACACCCTGTGCTTTCGTCTGCGTGGGATACACGGCAAAAGCTGCAAGTACAAGGACACCGCCCAATGCTATAGCAAGGAGGAGAAGTAACCGACT
This sequence comes from uncultured Candidatus Saccharibacteria bacterium, assembly GCA_964520015.1. Lineage (GTDB taxonomy): Bacteria > Patescibacteriota > Minisyncoccia > Phycocordibacterales > UBA2100 > UBA10103. The sequence continues at coordinate 2,584 of CAZFMA010000046.1, read as the reverse complement.
GTATGAAAAGTGCTGAATCATGGTGTCCTCAAAGATTCCAGAATTTTCAGCCTGTCCTCTATGCTCGGTGTTGAGGTAGAGGAGAGCGACGCAAGGATGCGGAGCTTCTCTGCGTCAGAGGGTCGAGCGGTGGCCGCATCGTTTCCGCGCGGCTGGTCGCTCATTTTCCGGATCTGAATAGCTCCCCATGTGACAATGACAGCTGCAAGAAATGCGACCAAAACGACACCGATAGTTCGGGTGAGAGATCTCTGCGGAGACGGCGCCGGAGCTTGATCCATGGCATGAATTGTAGCACTCATCTCACACCATACCTGGCGAGATGTGGATGAGAAACAGTAGTCCTATTTTCTTGCAGCGATGACTGCATCCGCTGCGATCTTTGGAACGATGACCCCGAAGCAGACGCTTCGCCTCGCTACGGGGCAGTCTTTATCAGCCGCATTACTTTTTGTATATACGGTCGTGGTGGTCGAAATCGAGCAGACGCACTACGGTTTCCTGGATTTCGTATAGAAGCACAAATGAGCCCCCAATATGAATTCTCCGATAATTACGGAGTACGTTTCGGAGCGGCTTCCCTAATGTCGGTTCCATAAGAATTTTCGCGATGCCCCGTTCAAGCTCCCCGAAAAGCGCACGATCGCGACGCTTGAGCTTTTTTAGAATTCGACCGAATGTTGGACCATACGAGAGCGTATAGTGCTGATCTGCCATACGCTACAAATCTCGTAGATGCTTGCGAAATTCACTCATCGAGGAGAAACTCTTCCCTTTACCTCGATCCAGAAGTCGCGACTCACGCTCGAGCAATGTAAGTTTCTCGGGCCTGATTTCCTCGACAAGTTCCATTGATAATCGTCCGTCCGCGAAGGCCTTCGTCGCGGATTTCAAAACAGATGCAAACGGCACACCTTCTTTCTTCGCACGCTTCATCGCACGCGCTTTTACTGCCGGATCGATATTAAATACGATTTGTGTTTTCATACGTATATCTTATATATAGCTTAGATATATGTCAACCGAACATTGTGCCTTACCTCCTCGCAGCGATGACTGCGTCTGCGGCAGTTTTTGGAACGATGGCCCCGAAGCAAGCGCTTCGCGTTGCTACGGGGTAAACTCCGTTCGTACTGCTACTTACGGGCCGCTATCACTTCATCAGCTGCATTTCTTGGCACTATCGCATAATGGCTGAATTCTAGATTTGGGACTCCTCTTCCCTCCGTTAAACTTCTCAGTTGGGTGGTGAATCCGAAAAGTTCGGAGAGCGGAACTTTCGCCGTGATGACACGTGCCTGACCGCGCTCGCCCATTGCCTCAATCGCGCCACGCTTCGAATTGATCATGCCGGTTACGTCGCCCATGAATTTCTCCGGCATCACAACTTCCAATTTCATGATCGGTTCGAGAATAACAGGCTTCGCCTTTTGCATTGCTTCTTGCATGGCATTGATTGCCGCCAATTTGAAAGCGATTTCAGATGAGTCGACATCGTGGTACGAACCATCGTAGAGCTCGACGGAAATATCGACGACCGGGAATCCTGCCTGGATACCGCGCTCCATCGCTTCTATCAAACCCTTTTTGACCGGCTGGATGTATTCCTGCGGAATGACACCTCCTTTGATGTTGTTGATGAATTCGAAGTGCTCGTCGCGCTCGACATTGTTTTTTACTTTCTTTCCTTCTTCTACCGGCTCAAGCGGCTTCACGCGAATCTTCACATGACCATACTGACCGCGACCGCCCGTCTGCTTGATGTGTTTGTATTCGACATCCGCGGTGCCTTGAATGGTCTCACGATACGCCACCTGCGGCTTCCCCGTCGTCGCTTGCACGCCGAATTCGCGCTTCATACGATCGACAATAATTTCCAAGTGCAACTCGCCCATGCCGGAGACGATGGTTTCCATCGTTTCAGGATCGGACTTGATGCGGAATGTCGGATCTTCGTCGGAGAGCTTCGAAAGTGCCATGCCCATTTTCTCCTGGTCGGCTTTTGTGTTCGGCTCGATACGCATCGAGACCACCGGCTCGGGAAAGACGATTGATTCGAGTGCTATCGGATGTGCCGCATCGCAGAGCGTGTGTCCGATCTTCACTTCTTTCATGCCGACTGCGGCGGCGATTTCTCCTGCGAAGACCGTCTTCACATCCTCGCGCTTGTCGGCTTGAAGTCGCACGATGCGACCAACGCGTTCTTTCTTGTTGTTGGCAGAGTTATAGACAGTATCCCCTGCGGCGAAGATACCTGAATAGACGCGGAAGAATGATAACTGGCCCACAAAGGGATCGGTCTGAATTTTGAATACGAGTGCGGCAAAGGGCGCCTCATCTGATGCAGGACGTGTCTCTTCTGCTCCGGTATCGGTATTGATGCCCTTTGATTCCGGCATGTCCTTTGGCGATGGAAGGTAATCGACGACGGCATCGAGTACAAGTTGCACGCCTTTGTTCTTGAGCGAAGAGCCTGTGAGGACGGGGAAAATTTTGTTGGCGATAACTCCTTTGCGAAGTGTCTTTTTGAGGACATCTGCCGGAATCTCTTTGCCGTCGAGGAAGTCTGCCATGACTGCGTCGT
>CAZFMA010000045.1:0-5408 GCA_964520015.1 uncultured Candidatus Saccharibacteria bacterium | reverse complement strand
AAGAAGTCGTATCTCTATACTGTGACATCCCTGCGCACAGCCAATGCCGAAGAGGCCATCATCGACCTCTCGCCGACCCTCGGCAAGAAGCTCACGCTCGTCACCTGCGACACGCTGACCAGCAAATCATCGCGCTACATCCTCGAAGCCGATTTTGTGGGCGTGATGTGATAGAATAAGTAGATGAAATTCCGCCGCTCACTCTTTTGGGACGTCGATCCGAAGACCATAGATCCGGAGAAACACGCGCGCTATATCATCGAGCGCGTACTCGATTTTGGAAGATCGCAAGAGATTTCTTGGATGTTCAAGCGGTATCCGCGCGAGAAAATTGCTTCAGTGCTAAGGTTGCCGCGAAGTCAGGTCGGCCCTAAATCACGCGCGCTATGGGATCTGATCCTGAAATAACATCTGTCGCCGCGAGCGATCTTCACACTGAAGTCTTACCAGAGGAGACGCAGCGGGCGCTTTCGGCGTGTATAGATTTCGATTTTCTGGAGCCAGATTGGTATCTCGCGGGCGGTACCGCGCTCGCGCTCCAGGTGGCGCATCGGAGTTCCGAAGATCTCGATTTCTTCACGCAGAGGAAACAATTCGATATTGAGTTTCTTGACAATGCACTTACACAGAAAGGCGATTGGGAGACGACGCAAACACGAGCGGGAACGCTCCACGGTATCTTAGAAGGTGCCAAGATGAGTTTCATCGCGTATCCATTTTTTCATCCCTCACCCATCCGCATCCAGTGTGGCAAGGTACAGATGCTCGTGCCAGATGACATCATGGCGATGAAGATCTTCGCGATTAGCCAGCGTGGGAGAAAAAGGGATTTTGTCGACATGTATTGGTATTGTTCATTACACAGAGGCTCATTGCAGGGTACGATTCGCCGAGTCGTGGCGCAGTTCCCGGGAAAAGAACACAATGTTCCACATTTCATAAAGAGTCTCTTGTATTTTGAAGACGCCGAGGATGATCCGATGCCGCAGTTGAATTTCGAGGCTGATTGGGAGAAGATCAAGGCCTATTTCAGGCACGAAGTGCCGAAGATCGCGGAGGAATTGCTTGGCTTAAAGAATTGAGCACGCTCTCATCCAAAAATCCTCCCAGCCAACATCCTCGAAGCCGATTTCGTCGGATCCCTTTGAGGCGCACCTGTCAGCAGTCTGACTGCCGACACTGCTGGCATGAATCTTCGGGCCGGAGTGTAGAGGTTAGTCCTCCCTCCTCCAATCTCCCTCCTCCACCCAAGCGAATAGCGCCGGAATATGCTACGATTGCTATATGAAGAAGCACTGGAGCGTCGGCGAAACAGCCCTTTCGCAAGATCCTCATGCGTATGCGGTATGGCGACTTGAGCAAAGGATTAATTATGGAATCGGAGAAGAGCGGATCGACACAGGCACACTTCGAGCACATTGGGATGAAATAGATATAGATCCATCGAAACGACGCGCACTTGCCCTCGTGCTTCACGCATGAAAGTAGCTGCAATACTTACGCCCGATCAGGCACGTCTGTTGTCCAGTCTTGCAAAAGAGAAGATCATCACATCGTCGTTTTATCTCTCAGGCGGCACGGCTCTCGCTGAATTCTACCTCCACCACAGACTCTCCGAAGACCTCGATTTCTTCTCGGAAGAAGAAGTTGATAGCGAAGGGATTTCCGCAATCATCAAGAAGGTCAGTGCGGGTGCCGGAATCACCGAAGTGACCTTCGAGCAAAGCTTCAACAGGAATCTTTTCTTTATGCGCATGGCGCATTCCATAGTCAAGACCGAATTTACCTACTATCCTTTTCCGCGCATTGAGCCAGGCCCTACTCATGGAGAGCTCGCAATAGATAGCTTACTCGACATTGCAGTCAACAAAGTATTCACGATTTCCCAAAAACCGCGCTCGCGAGACTTTATAGATCTCTACTGTATTTTGCGCGAGAGGCCAGATTGGACACTCGATGATCTTGTCTTAAAAGCACAAGTAAAATTCGACCACCACATCGATCCTCTACAGCTTAGTGCACAGTGTTTGAAGGCAGAAGAATTGAAAGACTTCCCGACGATGAGGGTCGATCTCAAAGAAAGCGTGTGGCAAGATTTCTTTGTCGAACTATCGAAGAAGCTCGCGAAGAGTCAGCTGAAGTGAGATTTTCTTCTTGCTGGATTAAGCGCACACTCGTCACCTGCGACACCCTCACGAGCAAATCCTCTCGCTACATTCTCGAAGCCGATTTTGTAGGAGTGTTGTAAAACACATTGTTCACAGTCCTTGCGCTTCGATTGGGAAAGAAGCGGTACAATGGACTCGTATGAGCTTCGACAAGCTTATAACTCTCCATCCAGATAAGGACGGAAATTTCTCTTTAGCTGAGCCTCAAGGAGCGCAGGGGGTTGAATACAAACAAAAGTCACCAGAGACCTCCAAATTAATACGTCGTTCACTGGACGATAAAGGACCTTTCCAATTGCCCGCGACACCAGAACAAATTCAAGACCTTACTAAGGTGGAAAAAGCACTCGTGCAGAAAATTGTCGAAACACCCAGTCTTGACGGGCCGAGACCGGATTCTGAGATCTGGATAGAAAAAGCTGCCATTGACGAAGCGAGTCCGGTAGTTGAAACGAAAATAGGGACAATGCACATTGGGGAGAGGGCATCACTTTCCGAGGCGTCAATTCCGGAGGTAAATACGCCAGAGAGAAAATCCTCTGCCGGTTTCGCAGATACGTGGAATGCACTTTCTAAAGACGCCTCGCCTGGGCAAATAAAGGGAGAGGAAGCTACGGCTCCCAGTAGTGCAGCAGGTCTCGAAGACGACGTATTGGTGCTGGATACAATCGCTCCCGAAGAAGTGAATGCGGAATTTGAAAAAAGGACAGACGCGGCGGATACGAACTTGCAACAGAAATTAGGTGCAGTACAGGCGGGTCGCATCCAGAGATTAACGGCACTTTTAGGAAATCGCATCAATTATCTTGTTCAGAAACCGTGGGCTTCTTTAATGGACAAATGGGTGCAACGCGCAGCGAAACGCTACGATCGCTTGGAACAAGCGAACCGTGGAGAAATAGTTGATGTAGGGGAACGTGACTACCAAAATAAGATCCGCAATAATGCGGCGATATTTGCATATCAGATAAAAGTAAAAGCATTGGAAAAGGCGCTGAATGAAATGGAAGGAAAGCTTGCGGCACCGCGAGGTACGGGCGCAGAGCGAGATGTTCGAGACAAGCGATTCAATCAGAAGCTTGACGTACTGGTCTACGAGAAGCGCATAAAAGAGCTGCGCAGGATGCGGAGCGAGCAGTGGGTGAATGCGCAAAGCGAAATGTGGGATCTCAAAACAGCGGCTGATATGTCTCACGAGGAAGCCATAGAACGGAGGGGTCGTGTTAGTAAAACTCGCGCGCGAGTGATGGAATTGCAAAGAAAAGCGGAGGCCTTGAAACAGGCAGCGTAATAACGTATGGGAATACCAGAAGTTACAACAGCGTTCACAGAACTTGAGTTCTCAACCGAGGACGCGAAAAAGGCGCTGGAAGAAATTCTTAAAGCCGCGCACGCGCGCGGAGGCATGACCGGAGAAGAGCGGGAAAAGTTGCTCAGCATTCTAGACGAGGAAGAGAAGCTCGCCGGAATAGAAATAGAAGCTGCCGAAGAAGCTCTTAAAGCTTTAGAAGAGTACGACAATGAAGTTGGCGCAGCGTTCGAAAAGGCTGTTTCGGAGCTCGAGCAGGCAACAAAATAAGAGTAAGGAGCAATATTATTAGCATTTTATTCAATAATTATTATGACTCGAGGAATGGAAGGAAGAAGAGATACTGTTCGTAACCGTGAAATTCCTGCCGCTGAAAGAGGAGCACAAGTCTTGGCGGCTGGCTCTCGTCAAGACCTTGATTTATTCATCGGGCATTTGGCGCAAAAAAGCACAGCAACGGATAAGCAATTACAGCGCTATTCGAATTTTGTTCCTCGTACAATAGGAAGACTTGTCTCGACAGGGAAGAGTTTTGCATACCCTGCTTTTGCAGGTGCAACTGGAAGTGTGTTCTACGAAACTTTGCGACCAGCACTAGAGGCCCTTCAAACAAGTGGCAGTGATATACCTGAGGGAGCTCAATCGCTACTTTTCTTTATTCCTATTCTTATGGCTATGGTACCGACTGCTCTCGCAGTACGTCGGAGACAGAATATGCTTGACCGCGCAAAAGCAGTGTCGCGCATATCAGGGAGCGAAGAAGCAAGAAATCGCCTACGAGGTGCAATACGAGGCGGTAGAACAGCTGAAGAGTTCGAGAGCCTTCGGTCGGAATACAGTCCCGCGATAATTTGGAAGACGTTGCGAGCCTGGGCACCTAGAATTGTGGGCGTCATTGCAGGAGCGGGCTTCGCAAAAGGTGGCACAGCTGCTCTTACGGTTTTCCTTGCCTCGGTGGCATTTTCTGAGAAACCCGATTATAAAGAAATTACGACGAATGTCGTGGAAAAAGGAGTGGAGCAATTTCAAACCGCCGGCAACGAGCTCCTCACGCTTACGAACACTAAAGAGTATATGGACAAACTTTGGGAGTTAATCCCTGAGATGTCTCCCCCTAAGGGGAATGATATGTAATGACTCAGTAGCTTATTAGTAGTATTTTTATTATATGGGACCAACGACTTCAGAAAAAATTTCTTGGAATGATCTGCGCGCGCGCGTCGTAGCTGAATTACGAATAGAAGCTCTTTCTCTTGAGAAGCAGAATGAAATAATAGACACGGTCTCACGAGCGCTTATGGATCGCGTTACTCTCGCGTTATTGAAAAAGATTCCACCGGGAGAAATAGGTGCTCTCGCTGTCTCTGCCGACGGCGCTGTGGAAGATGACCCCGAAGTGGCGCTTGAGCTTCTCAAGAAATGCGAGCAATACGTTCCTGATTTCTGGGCGCTTATCGAAGAGGAAATGCAAGCTGGTCTCAAGGCATATCGCGAACTCCTGGATAAAGAGCAAGCGTAACTTCGTCGCCACCATACTGCAGATATCTTTCTGATACTCCGAGTACGGGATTCAGGAAACGTTGACAATCTTATTTTTCGTAGCATTCTTTCTTCAGAAAAAAGCTTAGAAAATTGGTGCGCCACTCCCGACGTACCAAAACGACACCATGCGGCGCAGCCGCAGAGCAGAAGGAAAAACGACAATGACAGATACATCTGCCGCTGCTGCGCCAACTCAGCGCCGCGGTTTCTGGCCGTGGCTTGGCCGCAACATCATCCCGTTCTTTCTCGCAGGGGCCATCGTCGGCCTTATCCTGTTTTTCTTCCCCAGTCTCGGCGACTGGCTCTGGCAGACCATCGAGGATCGACTTGCACCGCATTTCCCGCCTCCGACGTCCGGCTGGGGGTTTCTTCTCCCCCTAGCGGTCGGA
>CAZFMA010000044.1:0-12125 GCA_964520015.1 uncultured Candidatus Saccharibacteria bacterium | reverse complement strand
CAGTTGCGGTTGCCGTGCTCAGCGCACGGGGACGTAGTCTGGCATCGGCTTTCTTGCGAGCACGATTTGCCACAGCTTTGTACAGCCGGAGCGATCGAGCCCTTGCGACTTGCGGAGGTACATCCGCCACTCACGCCGGGCTTCCTCGCTGTACTCCGTCTTAAGGGATGGCCAAGCTGCTTCGAAGTTGTCGGCCCAGAAGCCCAGAGTGGGGTCATAATAGTGGTCGAACTCATGCCAATCGAGGACGACGAAGGTGCCCTCGATCCCGTCCAGAATTTGCTTCTCAGATGGCAACCAGCCACCAGCGAAGATGCGCTCCTCGTAGAACGGCAACGCACCACCGCCACCGATGGTATGCAAAAGCATCACCCCGTCGTCGGGGACGAGCAGCTCGCCACACTTCCGAAAGAACTCCGGATAGTGCCAGAAGCCCACATGCTCGAACATGCCGACCGTGACGATCCTGTCGTACTGCCCCTGGTGTTCGCGATAGTCCTGTTCGTGCACGCGAACAGGACGGTCTTTGCACATCTCCTCGCGAGCATAGCGCGCTTGTGCCGGCGAAAGGGTGATCCCGTCAACCTCACAGTCCGCATGCTCGGTGAAGTGGCGTGCGAGTCCACCGTAGCCCATGCCGATGTCGAGCACGCGGGCACGAGGCATCGCGAACGGGCCGTACAACAGCTTCTCCAAGCTGAGTTGCGCTTTGTCGCGCGAGGCGTCCTTGAGGTTCTTCGCTCCGCGCCCGAAGTAGGCGCAAGAGTATTGCTTGAGCGGATCGGAGCTGACGGACGCCCTCACGAACTTCGTCTTGTCGTAGTGGTCCCGAGCAACTCGTCTCGAAAGTGCGACGGTTTGCTGGTCGCCCCTGAGGTGTTGCCGCAAGAGCTTGCGCATGCTCGGCGCGCGTAGCCAGCGAGGGGGGAACCCCTCCTTCGTCAGACGAGCGAAGATCTCGTCGATTGTGAGACTGCCCTCTTCCCACATCTTCTTGACGTAGGTCATTGGCAGCTGGAGCGGTTCATCGAGATCGATCAGTTCATACGCAGCGGGATCCAGAATGAGCATGTCTCGCCCGATCCTGATTCCGTCTTCCGCAAACCGCTGGGTCACGAGGGACACAGCGTCGCGATCGTGAGTCACTGTGTTCATCGTGCACCTCCCGTCTTGCGTTAAGCCAAAGATCTGCCATCCGAAGATGGTTAGATGGATAGTACTCAGATGACGTTTTTTGTCTATTGAGCGCGACCCCTCGCTTTTTCAAACCTATTTTCCCATCCGCCGCTCGCGCGTGGCGTATTCATCGAGCACCTTTTTCAGATCTTCCGTGGTAAAGGCGGGCCAGTAGGTTTTCAGGAAAAACAATTCGCTATAGACACTCTGCCAGGGGAGGAAATTGGAGATTCGCTGCTCGCCACCCGTTCGAATGATGAGATCAGGGTCGGGCATGCCGGACGTCCACAAGTTTCCAGAAACTGTCTCTTCAGTGATTTCTCCTTCTCGTGCTGCTTTTTGAGCAGCCTCCACAATCTCTGCCCTTCCGCCATATGAAATACATACCCACACAGTAAGGAGAGGATCAGCAGGATTTTTTGCTTCCGCTTTACTCATTGCACTCTGAAGGGTAGGGGAGAAACGTCCTCTCTGTCCGATAAAGCGCACGGCGATTCCTTCATCTGTAAATTTTGCTAAACCTTCCTGTGCCATCGACTCAAAAATTTTCATCAGGTACGAGACTTCGTCTTTCGATCGATTCCAATTTTCGGTTGAAAATGCATATACAATCATGTGTCGAACACCCATGTCGCGCGCCGCACGGCCTATGGATTCGAGGTTATCCATGCCTCTCCGGTGACCTTCAAAGGCAGAAAGTCCCTGCTCCTTCGCCCACCGACGATTGCCATCGAGGATAATTCCTATACACGTCGGGACATTTTTCTTATCGCTCATTGCAAAACAATACCACTTTCATTTAACGAAGAGTAGTAAAAAAGAGTATCCTTGCGCAATAGATTCCTGTAGAGTAGGTATGTCGAATATGAGCCGCAATTCCTTTGCACCAGGCAAAATCATTCTCTCCGGAGAATACGCAGTGCTTTTCGGTTACGCAGGCATCGCCGTCCCTGCTTCCTTGGGAGTACGAGTTGTATTTGAAGAAGATCCTCAGTATAAGCACCTTGAAATTCTCTGGGAAGAAGCACAGGGAGAAGAATCGTTTCTCAATTATGCCGAAAAAGTCGTTGCCCTCTGCCAAACGCAGGGGAATTTCCGGGGCCGTCTCACGATTCACTCAAATTTACCGCTCGGAAAGGGAATGGGATCGTCAACCGCGCTCATTATAGCCATTGTCCGCGCACTTCTCGGTGAAGGCGCACGCGCTCAGGCACTTCAGATCGAGGACACATTGAATCTCGGCCACAGCGGTGTTGATTTCGCAACTATATGGGAAGGAAGGCCCGTTTTGTTTCGCAAAGGAACTCTTGCACAACACATTGATATACCATCAACATTGTTGCATGCGGCTACACTCATCGACACGGGACTTCCAAGTGAATCCACGATGGCACTTATGGCAGCGATGCGAAATCGCGAATCGGAGATCCACGATGCACTGAGTATTATTGGAGCGTGCACAGACCGACTTATGCAAGGGGAGCCCTTGAATCTCGTCATGCGTGATCATCATAAAGCACAAGTAGCACTTGGTGTGGTGCCACCAGCGGTTCAGGATCTGATCGCTGCAATAGAGAAACGTGGTGGCTCTGCTAAAGTTATTGGTGCTGGGAGTCATCGGGGTGGCGCGGGAATGGTTTTGGCGCTCGGGAACATTGACGCAATTCAAGACATTGCGGACGAGCGGGGTATGTCTACAATGCAGGTCTGATATGGAAAAAGTAACGATTTCAGCCCCAGGAAAACTTATGCTTTTGGGAGAGCATGCGGTCGTGTATGGTCGTCCGTGTATCGTCACGGCGGTTGGACAACGGATGTTTGTAACCCTTGAAGCCCTCCTGGAGCCTTCATTTGAGCTCGAGGCAACCGATGTAGATGTGACAGGATACAAAAAACAGTTTGCCGACCTTGGAAAAGGAAATATTCCTAAGGGGGCGAAGTTCGTCGAGGTGGCAATAAAAAACTTTACGAATAAGTATCCAGTGAAAGGCGGCGTACGAATTACTACTCGATCTGAATTTTCTTCGTCGTTTGGTTTTGGTTCATCATCTGCTTCTACGGTCTGTGTTATAAAGGGACTCGCCGAACTTACTAATACGAAACTGTCAAGCAAAGAGCTCTTTGATATCGCGTATAGGACGGTTATCGATGTGCAGGGAAAAGGTTCCGGTTTTGATGTCGCTGCAGCGATTTATGGCGGTACGTTGTATTTTGTCACCGGTGGAAAGATAATCGAGCCGATTTCATCGAGCGAGCTACGGCTAGACGTAGGATATACCGGTGTCAAGGCAGACACAGTTGCCCTGATCAATGCTGTCGCTGAAAAAGCCGCTCAGGATCCCAAACATATCGACGCGCTGTACACTCAAATCGGGAAGATGGTCGACGAGGCTCATTCTTCGCTCAAAGAAAAAAAATGGTCACGCGTGGGAGAACTTATGAATTCTGATCAGGATATACTTGAGGAGCTCGGCGTCAGTTCTCAAAAACTAGATGCAATGATACATGCAGCACGCGACGCAGGAGCGTTCGGCGCGAAACTTTCCGGTGCTGGTGGAGGCGACTGTATGATCGCACTCGCTTCAGGGGATAAAAAACAGGCCGTTTCCGAGGCGATCACTGCTGTTGGAGGGCAAGTCATTAATGTGACTACAAGCGTGGAAGGTGTAAGAATTGAAGTATGAAAGCAACAGCAACTGCGCCATCAAATATAGCGTTTATAAAATATTGGGGACGCAAAGATGAGGTGTTGCGTCTTCCGGAGAATGGAAGTCTTTCGATGAATTTGAGCGGTTTACAAACGATCACCACTGTTGATTTTTCTTCCGGGTACACAGAGGATTACATTGAAATAAACGGAACGCAAGAATCCAATGAAAGCAATCGAGCTGTTTTGCATTTAGATCGCGTGAGGGCGTTGGCAAAGATCAAGGATTTTGCAAAAGTAGTAACTAAAAATAATTTCCCGACTGGTACGGGGCTATCTTCATCTGCTTCCGGATTTGCTGCATTAACTCTCGCTGCTAGTAAGGCAGCGGGACTCGATCTTTCGGAAAAAGACCTCTCAATCTTGGCGCGACAAGGATCGGGTTCTGCCTGTCGCTCAATTCCGGATGGGTTTGTGGAGTGGCTTCCTGGAGAAACATCAGAGACTTCCTACGCAGTTTCCCTCTATCCTTCCGATTATTGGGACATCGCTGATGTAGTCGCGGTGGTAAGTGAGGACAAGAAAGATGTTCCCACATCTCTCGGGCAGAAACGAGCAGATTCCAGTCCGTTTTTTCCTGTACGAAAAGCGCACATGCCGGAAAAAATGGAATATGCAAAAAAGTTGCTCGCAACCAAGAACTTTCCAGCGTTCGGCGAATTGATCGAAGCTGAAGCACTCGAACTGCACGCAATCATGCTCACGTCACAACCTCCTCTCGTGTATTGGACTCCGGGCACTCTCGCTCTCATGAAGCTGACCCGAAAATGGAGAGCGGAGGGCTTGCCCGTATATTTTACGATTAACACCGGACAGGATATTCATCTCATATGTGAGAGGGAGTCGGTGGATCGTGTGAAAAACAAGCTCGCAGATGTCGAAGGGGTAAAAGAGATTATTGTAAATACTCCCGCCGTCGGTGTGAGGACGACTGATACTCATCTGTTTTAAGTCTGTGATTCTCCGCTATAATCGAGTGTAATGGATTTACGCAATTTTCCCGAAGAACTCGATGCCTCCGGACGTATCGCACAGCGGCGCTCCATTCTTGAAGAAGAATTGGATGTGGATCTCTCGGCATTGCAGATTTCTAGAGAGCAAATCGGCGACGCAGATGAACGAAATTGTGAACAGATGTTCGGGGCGGTCCCGGTGCCAATTGGTCTTGCGGGCCCTCTTCGGATTCAATTTAGCTCCGACGAAACGCACGATGTGTACCTGCCTCTTGCAACGACCGAGGCAGCACTCGTTGCAAGCATTAATCGCGGATGCAAGGCACTTTTCCAAGCGAATGGTGTTCGCGTTTCTTCCGAATACGTCGGCATAACGCGATCGATCGCATTTGAAGTGAATGATGGAGAAGCAATTGCTGAAAAAATTCGCACGCTTGAAACTGTTTGGAAAAAAGTCGCGGAAGCGACAAGCAAGCATCTGAAAATTCTCTCGTATGAAATTGATACAAAAGATGGAGTACTCTTTCTAACCATCAATGCTGATACCGATGAAGCCATGGGGATGAATATGATTACGATCGCGGCGCAGGCGGTCGGCGAATTTCTCTCAAAAGAATTGAATATTCCTATGCTCACCGTCGCAGGCAACGTAGATAGTGACAAGAAACCGAGTATGCGAACAAAAACACAAGGTCGCGGATACCGGGTGAACGTCGAGGCGATACTTCCTGAGGAAATAATTCGCGATGTTTTGAAGTCCGATTCGAAAGCGCTTCTCCGCACTGCGCGGGCAAAATTAGAGATCGGATCAGATGTCGCAGGTGCGCTGGGGAAAAATCTGCACGTCGCAAATACAATTGCGGCTCTCTACCTCGCCACCGGACAAGACGTCGCCCATGCGGTCGAAGGGTCGCTTGCAGATACGATTGTGACTCAAGAACGAGATGGTATTCGGATTCAGGTGAAACTTTCGGCGATTCTCGTCGGCGTCCGCGGGGGTGGAACCAATCTGCCGGCCCAAAAACAATGCCTGGATCTCATGTTAAAACCAAAGACGAAGCTCGGCCGCTCCGTGCAGCTTGCAGAGACGATTGGTGCCGCGACTCTTGCGGGCGAGCTCTCCCTTCTTGCTGCTCAAGCCACACACACCCTTGCCAAAGCGCATCAAGCACTTGCACGTCCCAAGCGACGCAAGATATAGAATCTTTAAGTCCTCGGAAGATTTGCTATACTCAGCATCTATGGCTTCCGCTATTGTAGGTTTTGGCAGATATATACCAAAATACCGCATCAAAACGTCGGATATTGCGCGTCATTGGGAACAAGATCCTGCCTCACTCTTTTCGAGCCTTGGTGTAGAAGAGAAATCTGTCGCTGGCCGAGACGAAGATAGTTTTACCCTTGCCTTCGAAGCGGCAAAACAAGCACTCGAGATGTCGAAGATCGCCTCTTACAAAGTTTCGGCAATTTTCGTTGGGTCGGAATCGCATCCATACGCAGTGAAGCCAACGAGCGGAATGCTCGTATCAGCTCTCAATCTCGATCCGTTTTCGCACGCCGCAGATCTTGAGTTTGCATGTAAGGCAGGCACTGCAGGGCTCCAGATTATCGATAGTTTTATTCGAAGCGGTCAAATCCGCTGTGGCTTAGTCGTCGGCACGGACACCGCGCAGAGTAAGCCGGGGGACGCCCTGGAGTACACGGCCGCAGCGGGCGCAGCGGCCTTTCTGCTCGGGCCCGCGACGCACAAAGATGCGCTCGTTCGAATCGAGAAGACGCTTTCCTTCACGACGGACACGCCGGATTTCTGGCGGACAAAAGGCGAGCCATACCCCCGTCATGCCGGTCGTTTTACGGGTGAGCCCGGCTATTTCCACCATATGCGCGAGACAATTCGAGCCGCTGTCAAAGCGTGGAAGGTGAAACTTTCGGAAATTGATCACGTCGTGTTCCATATGCCAAATGCAAAATTCCCGATGCGCATCGCAAAAGAGTGCGGCATTACAAAAGAGCAGATGAATACTGGATTCATCGTTCCCATGATCGGTAATACCTATAGCGCCTGTTCTCTTATTGGCCTCGTCTCCGTACTGGAGAAGGCCAAGAAAAACGAGCGAATCCTCGTTGTGTCCTACGGATCGGGGGCGGGGTGCGATGCGTTTCTTATGACAATGCTAAAAAATGGAAAACCACTTCCGGCGGATACGCGCGAACCCACCTATTTACAGTACAGCGAATATCTCGAACACTCCGGAGCATTTTCTGCATAATTGTATGGAACAGGATATTTTTCTTGTCGGATCGGGACTCACGCGCTTTGGCGAATGGTGGGACAAAAGCCTTCGGGATTTGATGAAAGAAGCGATTGATGCTGCTTTGAAATCATCTGGATTGAATGCGCGCGACATCGATCTCATTGTGGTCGCAAACATGCTTGCCGAAGTCACGAATAATCAGGCCCATATCGGCGCTCTTGCCTCGTCGCTCTTACCTCACAATCCTCCCTCGATGCGCGTCGAAGCAGCCTGCGGATCCGGTGCGGTCGCAATCAACACAGCATGTGCATTTCTCGAAAGTAAGCGCGCACGAACCGTCCTTGTCCTCGGCGTCGAGAAAATGACGGACGCTTCCACGGATGCTATTTCGCAGGCCCTTATGGGAGCTGCTGATAGTGAGCTTGACGCCCCGTCGGGACTTACCTTTGCAGGGATTTTCGGCCTCATCACCAGACGGTACATGCATGAATACGGCCTCACGCGTGAGCAACTAAGCATCGTAAGCTCGGTGCATCACAAGAGCGCAACGGATAACGCTTTTGCACAATTCCGACATGAGTTGTCGCCGGAAGCCGTGAGCGCGAGTCCGCTCGTATCCGATCCATTGCGACTTCTCGATTGCTCTCCAATTAGCGACGGAGCCGCTGCCTGCATTCTTTCCACCGTACATAAGAGCTCGATGCGCATCGCGGCAAGTCAGGTGGCAAACGATACACTCAGTATTGCCGAGAGACTTTCGATTGTGAGCTTCGGCGCAACCCGCGAAGCGATGAGTCGCGCTCTTCGCGAAGCAGACATTGCACGAAGTGATATACGTGCAGTGGAGACCCACGATTGTTTTTCTATCGCAGCCGTTATTAATATGGAAGATTTGGGATTCGCAAAGGAAGGAGAGGGGATTGGAATTTACGAAGACCTTTATGCGGGCCGCACGCCGCTCTTTGTCAACATGGGCGGAGGCTTGAAGGCCTGTGGCCACCCGGTTGCAGCAACCGGCATCAAGCAGCTCATCGATGTGGGCAAAAGCCTTACGCGCACCTCCTCGCAGTATGGTCTCGCTCACAATTTTGGCGGAGCATGCGCAAGCTGTGGCATTCACATTATGGAAAACCTCGCCGTATGAATTCCTCTCCGCCAATTGTCCATCGTGCGCAGAAGCGCGAGCGGGACAGATTTCTTCCGGGGACAGTCGTATCGTTTACGATTCTTGCCCATCCACCCGCACGATTCGGGCCAAAGCCGCGAACGATTGGTCTCATTGAATTTGAAAATGGGCGACGGGTTCTCGCACCTCTCATTGCCGACACTCCTTTTATAGGACAGATGGTGCATCCACGCATGCGTCTCTCGCATGTGACAGAGGAGGGGCTCCGCGTATATGAAGTTGCCTATGAAGCGGTAGCGAACAAGGCTGTTGCACCACAAAAATTCCCCGGCTACATCCTCGCGCTCGCGGGCCCCTCGGGCGTGGGGAAGTCAACGATAAGTAAAATGCTGACAGAAGCCTGCTCGGACTACGCGGCAAACGTGCCCATTCTCACGACACGCGATCCGAAGCCGGGGGATAAAGGTGAATATGTATATGTAACACCAAAAGAATTTGACCGACTTCTCCGCGCTGGCTCCATCGTCTCTGCTGCCGACATTCCTTCCAAAAGCGAGCACGGACAGTACGGCTATCGTGCGGCGGATATTGAAACGATCTGGAAAAAAAACAAGGTACCCGTTGTTATCGCTGAGATGCACCTCCTCGAAGGCTTAGCGCATCACTACGGTCGTCGCTCTGTACTTTCTTTTGGCATCCTTCCGCCAGGGAGAAGTAAGCGTGCAAAACTGAGCCAACTTTTGTACCGCCTCCGAGCGCTAGGTCGTGAGAGCGAGAAGGGCATTCATGATCGGCTTAGAATTGCGGCGACTGACCTTGAATTTTTCAATGAACGAAAAGATCTTTTCGATCACATGATCGTGAACGAGGATTTGTCTTCCATCATCGGATCCATCAAAGAAAAAGTGCCAGCGCTTTCGAGAGCGTAAACTCTCGAGAAGAAATGCGCCGAGTGATCATATGATGGCAAAAATGCTAGAAGAAGTGGTCCTCGTAGATGAGGCCAACAACGTGCTCGGCACCATGGAGAAATTAGAAGCCCATGGCGCAAAGACTCCACTCCACCGGGCCTTTTCACTTTTTCTCTTTGATCGCGCCGGCCGACTTTTGCTCAACCAAAGAAGCCATACGAAAAAGACGTGGCCTCTCGTCTGGTCAAATAGTGTATGTGGTCACCCCGCCCTCAATGAGTCAAATATCAATGCAGTAAAACGTCGACTTGCTCAGGAGCTTGGAATGAGTGCGACGCATATCGAAGAAGTCGCACCATATCGTTACACATTTGTGCGTTACGGAGTAATGGAAAATGAGATTTGTCCGATCTTTGTCGGATTTACGGCTGCAGAACCGAAGAGAAATCCAGGCGAAGTGGAGGCAACACGGTGGATAGAATGGGTAGAATTTCTCAAAGAAATCGAAACGAAGCCGGGATTCTACTCCGAATGGTGCGAAGAAGAGGCACGGATTCTCGAAGCACTCCCAGGTTTTAAAGAGATGTTAGCTCAGAAGGGAAAGTATTTCGTTACGAAACCTGAAGAATAATCCGCAGTACATTGAACACTGCCAAATTGGATCATGAACAGTAGTTGTTTCTTTCCCGTCTTTCTTTATACTCTTAGTGGGTAGTCGTGAGGTGCGACCTTCGTAACCTTCGCTCGTTTCTACGCCTGGCGAGGCGAAGGGTAAGCGGCAGCGGGCTTACTGCGAAGGCCTCCTCACGGCCAGGGCGCCATGAGCGCTCGCTCGACACTGGTCGGCTGCACGCAGCTCGCCCAGGTCACCCAGGCCTCGAGTCCGATTGCTCACCCCAGTCGGCTCGAGGCCTCCGTATTTTTTGGATACCTTTCCCGACGTACTCTTTTTCTTTTATTGCGAACAAGGCGTTTTCAGCTATACTCACTGCCATATTCCGCGGTGGCGCAATGGTAGCGCAGCTCCCTGTTAAGGAGTTGGTTGTAGGTTCGAGTCCTACCCGCGGAGCCAGTCTGGAACGGAGGCCACCAAAACGGCCTCTTTTCCTTTTGTAGAGCGACGTTTAGTAGGTTCTAACCCATTCTGTAGCTTTTTCTGAGCCGCCATTTCGTTTTCTATGAGCATAAACGGATGTAGGCGTTCAATGCTCAACTTTTGATCCTTTAGGATTAGGTTCGATCCAATGGTCGCAAATATCGCTCGCTTCTTCCGGAGATCGTCATTCTCAAAGTGTCGTAAGGCGAATCTGCAAAAGTTGAACGTCCTCTCGGCTGCCAGAAGCGTCTGATCGAGGTTGTCCCGCACAAGTGAAAGTTGTTTTTCTACTTGATCTCTTTCAGCAATCGAATAACCTCTTCGTCCTCAACTTGATCAAAATGCACATAGTGAGCACCAACGGCCCCCAAGAATTCTTCTGGCGGTTCGAGGACGATAACTTCATCAGCACCTTCCGCACGGAGCATCTCAAGAGATTCCGGCGGTGCGACGGGCACCGCGACGATGATTTTTCGGGGCTTTTGCTTTTTGACGACACGCACTGCAAGTCGCATGGTAAGGCCTGTCGCTATGCCATCATCGACGATGAGCACAATTTTCCCTTCAATATCCAAAGGTGCCCTGCCTTCTCGGTAGAGTGTATTGCGCCGCTGCGCTTCTTTTCTTTGTCGCGCAGTTTCTGTTCGCAGCCATAGGGGATCTACCGCAGCCGTCCCTGATTCGTCCACGATACTCGTTCCCTCATCGTCAACAGCACCGATCGCAAACTCGGGAGAATCGGGATGACCGATTTTACGGATGGCAATCATGTCGAGCGGGAGCTTCAGCGCGCTCGCTATTTCGTATCCTGTAACAACTCCGCCGCGGGGGAGCGCAAGCACCACCGCGGCTTTCGCACGATAGGACTCAAGCCTCGAAGCGAGTTTTTTGCCAGCGTCGTGTCTGTCGATGAACATATTCCGGCATATGTCCCTCACTTCTGTTTCGGTTTTTTCAGAGCGCGGATACCTGCATTTTTTACCTTTCCTTCGAGACGAGACGCTTGCCACACAGTTCGCTGCTCCTCTTTCCTATGTACACGTGGTTGTTTCTGCATACCCACAAGATACCACGATGATGTCTATGTTTAGCGAACAGCAAGTACGGGATTCATGAGAATCGCGAGTTCGGTTTGGGTAGCGGGAATATCTTTAAGCGCGAGCTTGCCGACAATACGGATACTTACTTCGCAAACGCCGAGAGCGACGGCAGGGTTAGTTGCCTTGCGTGGCTTTTGGTTGACCCCTATGAGGACGGTATCTTTCATATCGAACATGATGTCTACTTGATTGCGTTTGCGCTCATGCATAGAGTCCGCGATGACGCGGTAGCCTATGAGGTGATCAACAGTGTTGAATCCGCACGAATTACTCTTTTCGGGGGTTTCAAGCACGATGACGGTCCCGAAAGGCAGCGCATCTGCAAGGTCGCGCGAGCGGGCGGCTATGACGTTCGGATTGGAGCGCACGCCGGAAGCGGTAAAAGTCGGATCGCTATCAGTCTGTTCGGGCACGGCGTTATAGCCGGTAAGCCGGACAGAAATAGTGCTTTGTATAGTGCTTTCCGTGGTAGTCGCAGGAGCGGTGGTAGGGGCGGCCCAACCGCTTATCCCAGTGCTTGTCGCTCCTGTCCAAACGAAAAGCCCCGTAAGGGCCATAGAAGTGATAGTTGTCATGAAGAAAGTAAGGCAATAAGCCCTACAATTGGCATCATAACATCTGTTGAGCGGCGTGTCAATAGCTTGACAATGGGAATGGCTCGTGCTAGCTTTCTTACATCAACCAGCGCTGATCCAGGGAAGCAAGGATCGACCTCCACTCTCAGCATAACTGTCTTGATTTAACAACTTCCTCTACTACACAGTATGCAAACAGGAACAATCGCTCGTCTCACCGACAAGG
>CAZFMA010000043.1:0-4940 GCA_964520015.1 uncultured Candidatus Saccharibacteria bacterium | reverse complement strand
CCCGGAGCAGGTGCTCCCAAAGCCGAGATCTCCTGCGCACCTCAGGTTGCCGACGTCGGCTCTCAAGTCACCGTCACATACTCTTGTTCTGCGGGTACCGCTAGCAGCACCGCCTTCGCCACAACTGCACAGCCATCAGGCACTGCAACTCTTACCGTTGCCGCACCTCCCTCTGGTCTCAACACGGCCACCTACCCCCTTTTCTGCACCAACCAAGGGAAGACCGGACAGGCAGAGTGTACGGTGCAGGTGAGCAAACCGACCATCATCTTCGTGGCGAATCCAAAGACGGTGCAAGCGAACGGTATTTCGCTCCTGGGTTGGCTTACAACGGGTATGAAAACATGTGTCGTATCAAGTCCGCAGCAATCTGCCTTTACGGCAGAGAACGCCGGGAATACCAGCACGAGCGGAGTTGCATCCTCCTCTCCCATTACCGCACAGACCAACTTCCTCCTTCGGTGTGAGACCTTGAGCGGCCGAGTGAAAAGCGCGACAACGACGGTTGTTACGGTGGGGTCGTAGAAGCTTCCACATTTTCCGAATTTCCGGCATTGTGCGGAAGCCCTAAAGGCCGCATGATTGCAGTATGTCTCGCTCAGTGAAGCGCGGTTTTGCAATTCTCCCTGCGCTCGTCTTAGTCGCCATTCTTGGAATCACGGCCATTGGTATTGAAAGCCTCGCACCACACGCTATTCCACAATCCCAGACAGCAGCTCCACCTCCCTCTAACCCGCTCAACGCACCTCTTACGCCAGCGGAAAAATTGCTTTTATCCCTCAAAGAAGATCAACTCCTAAAGACGAATGAAGAGAAAAGAATTTGTATAGCAAAGAAATTGGAGGCCGTTAAGTATGCTCATGAGCATCCTGATCAATACGGAAGAAGCGCCACCTTACAACAAGCAATCGAAGGAAATACAGTCGAGAGAAATAAATGTATCGCAGCGGTATATGATCCCTTCGCACAAGGTGTCAAAATGGACGAAGCCGTGGGCAAGGATCCATCCCTGCAGGCACACAACTATGCATGCATAGGAGAGAAGACAAACGTATGGATGGATAGTAAAGGTAAGGGAAGCATTGTCTCGGAACCGGGTCCGCCTTTTTCTGAAGTAAAGAAATGCGCTACTTCTTTTTGTGACGTTAATGGAAAAAATTGTGTACCTGCAGGGGATTTTGAGGCAGGTACTCCTCTATTAGATCGAGCGCTTGACCCAGGGACCTTATCGTTAATGACTCCCGACCAGAGGCTGGCCGTTTCTTATCTCGGACAGTTGCCACCAGATAAACAGGCGATGATATTGGAATCTTTTGATAATAGTCTTGCGGTAGCAGACAGAGAAATAAAGGAGCTGGAAGAATATTGCAATACGTCATCTTCTTCTTGTAACGAACTCATTTCCGACGGAAGTAAAAAGACTGTGGAGCAAGCATTGGAAGAAAAGTCCCAAGAACGGCTTGCATTACAGGATGCGCGAGATGCGATTAAAAAAAGGATTGAATCTCTGGGTACTCCAGCAGTTCTGACTCCGCCTACTGATAAAACATCAATACCATCATTATCGAACTCTGAATCGCCTCGAAACCCCGATTATTCTTCGGGTGCGGCAACATTTCCTCCTGCAGCGGAGGGGGGAGCAGTGGCAGAAGGCAGGGCAGCAAAAGTTTTGGAAGAGGCTACGTCTCC
Source organism: uncultured Candidatus Saccharibacteria bacterium (assembly GCA_964520015.1). GTDB lineage: Bacteria > Patescibacteriota > Minisyncoccia > Phycocordibacterales > UBA2100 > UBA10103. Next base: position 3,251 of record CAZFMA010000043.1, on the reverse strand, counting down.
GCTGGTTACCTCTACTGCCGCTCCTGTGCAACCAACGTTTGGTGATGCACGTAGCAATCTATCGAGAGGGCCGGCGACACCTGGATTCGGGGCTCCTGGCGCCTATAGCACAGCCGTATCACAAACTTCAGCACCAGTTGATCTCGTCGCAATGAATGAAGAAATTACAACAGCTCGCGCACAATATAATACACACGTGCGCGCATGTGCGTCCGTCACTTGTTCTCCTAGTTCACTCATTCAAGAGGAAGCTGCCATAAAGGTAAAAGAACAACAATTTGCAATAGCGCAAGAACGAGCAGCCGCCCCAAGTGTCTCTTCCGGAGGAGTTAGTACGCCCTATAAGCAGTTTGGCTTATTCGGAGGTAGCACTCAAGCAGCAGAATCTTCCGCAAGTAAGAATTCTCAAGGATTCGTAACTCCCTGGGAGACTAGGGAGACCACGGCAAGGGCAGAAGTCCTGCCAAGTCTACCGAGCGGATCAGTCATTGATGATCCCCGTCGCGCTGCATTAGCCAGAACAACGACGGAGGTAGGGATTGATGATCCGTATGCATCATATATACAACCCTCACCACCTACTCCCTCACCAACCATCGGAGCAGGATTAGGAAGTAACCCCTCAGGCTCTGCACAACAGGGAGGAAGTGATCCAACAAAAAACATTCCACTCACTTCTTGGGGTGTGGCACCTCAGCCGCAGTCGCCCCAACCACCACGACCACTTGCCGATGCGCCTTATGTCCCACCCACTCCTATTCAGCCGCCGCAAACGCGTCCGGTCATGGAAACGCCGTCTCTTTTAACGACCTCGGAGCGTCCAAACACGGGGGCGCCTTCTCCGCTCGCACCAAACCCCACATCGCCCGCAATTAAAAGTCCTCAAGAATCTCTAAACCCCTGGCTCTCGATGGCGAAACCGGGAGTCCCTCTCGGTACGCTCGCGGTTACTCAACCCACGAAGCAAAACCTTGAAGAAACATCCCTGTTATCTTCCTTGGGAGATCGTCCCATCCCACCAGCACCTTCTGCTTTGACAACACAACCAGACCGTCCCGTTGTTGAGACATCTTCTCTCTCTGGAGGAACTCCAAAACTTCCGGCTGGTGCATATCCGCCGGAGTCCTTAAATCCGTGGGAGTCGATGGCAAAACCGGGAGTGCCTCTCACTACGCTCGCAGTTACTCAATCCCCAAAACCAGAACTTTCTGAAACGCCGTTGTCGTCTTCGATAGGAAAGCGGCCGGTCGCACCGACAACGATATTGGGGCCTGATCTGCCGGGTCCGCCGATAGGTCAGGCACAGAGCGTGTTACCAACCGGATCTTTGCAGGGTATATCACAACCTCCTTCGCGAACTATCACTACTCTTCCGGTCCCTCCAGCTAAACCGACACAAGTGGTGTTGTCACCACAGCCAGCGCCTTCGGCTCTCAGTTGCGGTGGAGTTTCTGTAGTTAATTGTCTTAAAGATAATAATCTATCCTATGATTACGGATCCCGAAAAGCCCTCTATGGAGAAATATTCCGCAGGGACAGCGAGTATGGTGGTACTGAACCAGAAAACGACAAGCTCCTGAACTATTTAAAGACTTATGGATACCCGACGCCCGAGGCAATCGCTCCCAACGCGCATTTTGCCAAAGCCGCCTCTTATAAGGGAGATTCTATTGTTGATTTTCTAACAGCAGCAGGGGAGTCAAACAGCAAAGCTGCCCGTTCCGTGCTTGCACAGATGTATCTTGGCATTGACGATTACTCAGGAACCACACAACAGAACCAACAACTACTCGCCGCATTGCGGAGAGAAATAGGTCAATAAACAAAAATACCTTGTTGCAACGGGGTTTGTGATATACTACTCGCATGAACATCACATATATTCTTTTAGGAGTAGTCGCTGTCGTCGTCCTGTGGGCTATATGGGCCTATAACCGCTTCGTCAGTCTTACCAATCGGTGTGAAGAGGCGTGGTCCGATATCGATGTGCAGCTCAAGCGCCGATATGATCTTATTCCGAATCTCGTAGAGACGGTGAAAGGATATGCTGCACACGAAGCAGGCACACTGCAGAAGGTGACAGACGCACGCGTGAAGGCGATGGGCGCACAGACCGTGGGAGAGCACGCACAAGCAGAGAACATGCTCACGGGAGCATTGAAGTCACTCTTTGCAGTATCGGAAGCATATCCAGATCTCAAGGCGAACTCGAACTTCGTAGAGCTGCAGCGCGAGCTCTCCGACACCGAGAACAAAATCCAGGCGGCACGTCGTTTCTACAATTCGGTCGTGCAGGAACTACAGAATGCGCTCGAGCAGTTTCCTTCAAATCTCATCGGCAACATGTTCAAGTTCAAGACGCGCGAATTCTTCCAACTCGACGCAAGCGAAGCAGCAGCAAAAAATCCGGTAAAGGTTAGCTTCTAAAGCCCCCTGGAGTTTTTGTTTGGAAAGTATATTCTTTTTGATATGACATCTCTTTACACGCAGCAAGGCAAAAATATCCGCAGGACCTGGTTTTTGATGAGCGGCTTTCTCATTGTTGTGATCGCTATCGGATGGGTAGTGGCGCAGATATACGGCAACAGCGCCATTCTCTATGCTGCGGTGGCGTTCTCTCTTTTTATGAACGTCACGGCCTATTGGTTCTCGGATAAGATCGCCCTCGCTTCTACTCATGCGAAGGAAGCTGATCCCGTGCAATACCTCGAATTGCATCGCATTGTCGAAAACCTTGCTATTACCGCAGGATTGCCAAAGCCACGCGTTTATGTGATTGATGATCCTGCACCAAATGCCTTTGCTGCCGGGCGAGATCCCAAACACGCAGTTGTCGCGGTAACGACAGGACTGCTCGCACGACTTGAGCGGACGGAGCTCGAGGGAGTGCTCGCACACGAGCTCTCACATATCGGAAATCGTGATATTTTGGTAATGACGGTTGCTGTTGTCCTTGCAGGCTTCATCGCTATTATTTCCGATATCTTTTTGCGCATGAGTTTTTTTGGCGGGGGAGGGAATCGGGACAACAAAAATCCACTACTCCTTATTGGGGGCTTAGTTGCGATTATTCTCGCGCCAATCGCAGCACAATTAATACAAATGGCCGTTTCGCGTAGACGCGAATTTCTCGCGGATGCTTCAGGTGCGCTGCTTACGCGGTATCCCGATGGATTAGCTTCTGCACTTCAGAAAATCGCTTCGTACGGGGCACCGATGCGTCACGCCAATCACGCGACGGCGCATCTCTT
>CAZFMA010000042.1:0-3219 GCA_964520015.1 uncultured Candidatus Saccharibacteria bacterium | reverse complement strand
CACCCCCGCCAAATCAGAAATGCAAGGAGTGTTTTTTCTTTCGGGGTTTCCGCCGAGTCCGCGAGGCGGTGGCGGGGCGTTCGTGGAGCGTACGATTTAGTTTCAAGCCACCACGCGCGCGGAGCGTGCGACATCATTTGTTTTGGAAATAGGTTCTAACTTGGTACAATAAAGACACCAAACACAAAAACCGCCCCGGGGCGGTTTTTGTGTTCTCGAGAAAAATTCAAAGGATTATTTGCCCCTCGACGTTCTCTTAGGGTAAATAATGCGTGAGCATTATTTAACAGCGTCCTTCAAGGTCTTGGAAGCGCGGAACTTCGGCACGCGCATCGCCTTGATCTGAATTGTAGCGCCCGTGCGCGGATTGCGGCCCGTGCGGCCCGCGCGTGTCTTCGCCTGGAAGATGCCCAAACCGGCGATCGATACCTCATCGCCCTTCTTGAGGTGATCGGTGATCATCATGATGATCGATTCCACTGCGCGCTCTGCATCAGCCTTTGTGCAGTCGATAGTAGCGGCAACTTTCTCAACCAAATCCATTTTATTTGCCATAGTGTTTTATGTGATTGTTAATTGATTACAAAAACGTACTCGACCTGTATCCCTATGCGACCATTTTGAGCCGTAAATACTCGCTGTCAATTGACAAAGAGCCAATATCCATAGGTTTTACGGGCTTAAATAGGCAGTGGAGGGAAATTCGAGAATATATGACTCAAGAGAGCCATTTCTAAGGTATTTTTGTTGGTCAGCCATCGCTCTCCGAAGGCTCAGAGCCTATCGCGCGTATTCTATTACCCGTGTCTCTCGAATGACTGAGACCTTGATTTCTCCTGGGTACTGCATGTCTTTCTCTATTTTGTCAGCAATATTGCGAGCAAGGGTGCGACATTCGAGGTCGGAGAGCGCTTCGGGCTTTACGATTACACGTACTTCGCGGCCGGCGGCGATGGCATAGACCTTCTCGACGCCCGGCTCGCCTTTAGCTATGGCCTCCAGTTCCGTAAGACGTTTGATGTAGTTTTCTACTGAATCGCGACGAGCGCCTGGGCGAGCACCCGAGATAGCGTCCGCTACCTGCACTATCATCGATTCGGGAGTCTCGTACGGATATTCTTCATGGTGAGCTTGCATGGCCTTTATCACACCTTCAGCAACTCCGAATTTCTGTAATATTCTCCGGCCGATCTCCACGTGGGTACCTGGCACTTCATGGTCAACCGCTTTCCCGATGTCATGGAAGAGTCCACCACCACGGGCAGTGGCAACGTCGGCCCCCAGTTCTTCTGCAAGCATGCCGGCAATATGAGCGACTTCCACCGAATGATCCAATACATTCTGGCCATAGCTCGAGCGGAAATAGAGTCGCCCGAGAATCATGAGAAGCTTCGGATCAAGATTGGTCACCCGAGCTTCGAAGGCTGCCTCCGTACCCTTCTTTTTGATAATGGTGTTGATTTCTTGCTCGGCTTTTTGCACCGACTCCTCGATCTTCGCTGGCTGTATGCGTCCGTCCAAGATGAGATTCTCGAGGGCGATCCGAGCGATCTGCCGACGGATTGGATCAAAGGATGATAGGGTAATCGTGCCCGGCGTATCATCGACGATTACGTCGACGCCGGTCGCACGCTCAAACGCCCTTATATTTCGGCCCTCCTTGCCGATGATCTTACCTTTCAGTTCATCACTCGGCAGCGAAATGGTTGTCGCCAAAACATCGGAGACCACGGAATTACCGATGCGATGGACCGCGGTTGTGAGAATTTCCTTGGCGCGACTCTCGAGGCGCTCATTCCCTGCGATCTCAAGCTTGCGCATGCGGCTCTCGATATCACTTTCAGATTGCTTCTCAATGGATTTAATTAATTCTGTTTTTGCATCTTCGACGGTCATGTCAGCTACCTTTTCCAATTTTTCCTGTTGCGCATGGACGAGTTGCTCAGCTTCCGTTTTTGCCAAAGCGAGCTCTTCGTCCTTTTTTTCAAGCGACGCCTGTTCAAGGTCGAGATTGGTCTGCCGCTTATCCAAAAGCTCCTCTTTCCTTATGAGCCGCTCTTCTACCTGCTTTAGTTCGCCGGTCCGGTTCTTTATTTCTTGAGCAACTTGCTCTTCTTTTGCTTTTGCATGGGCCTCTGCTTCTTGCGTAATCTTTTTGGCACGCTCTTCGGCGTCGAGCTTCATTTTGCGGATCTCGAGTTCCATCGATCCGCGTTTACCCAATGAAATAATAAGTCGGAGGAAATATCCGATTGCGATACCGACGACGCCCGCAACGGCGAGGAGGAGAAGAATGATTTTTAATGACATACACGAAGGGCTTCCCCCGCGTGAGTCTTATGTGCGCGTCAAAACTGCTGAGGTCGAAGTCTCATGAGTAATAGAGAGAGGCATCACATTTGGCTCACTGGCGGAAACAATGTTGAATTTCATACAATGCTAATAGACACAGGGTGAGTGTACCATAAGTCGCGAAAGTTGCTACTTTCCGCGATAAAACACAGTTTTCTTTTTTGTCTAGACTAAAACCTTGTCAACTACGCCGTATTTTACGGCTTCTTCGGCTGTCATGAAGAAATCTCGATCGACGTCAGCCTCGATCTTTTCCAACTTTTGGCCGGTGTTTTTTGCGAGAATCTTGTTTAAGCGTGCGCGTATGGCGATGATTTGCTTCGCAGTAATTTCAATGTCCGCTGCCCTCCCTTCAGCGCCGCCACTTGGTTGATGGATCATGACTTCGGCATTCGGAAGCGCGAATCGTTTACCCTTTTGTCCGGCTGAAAGGAGTATCGCGCCCATCGAAGCTGCCATACCGACGCACACGGTCGAGACGTTTGGTTGGATATGATTCATGGTGTCGAGCACTGCGAGTCCGGCCGATACGTGGCCGCCGGGGGAGTTGATGTAGAAGGATATGTCTTTCTTCGGGTCTTCAGAGGCGAGAAAGAGGAATTGTGCAACGACGAGGTTTGCCACGTCGCTATCTATCGGGCCGCCCAAAAAGACGATGCGCTCTTTCAAGAGGCGCGAATAAATGTCGTATGCGCGCTCTCCAAAGGAGGTCTTTTCGACAACCATCGGAACCAACATCTGTGCTTTTGGTGTATTCACCCCATTAGAAATAAAACGCGAACCATAAAATCCAAATTCCTGCCGATTAGTTTTCATATTTCAGTTTAATTAGAGAAACCCGCGCTCGCATGTTCACGATTTCTAACG
>CAZFMA010000041.1:0-2530 GCA_964520015.1 uncultured Candidatus Saccharibacteria bacterium | reverse complement strand
CTCTGATACCTCAACACTCGGCGGCCTCGACTCTCCGGGTGGCAATATAAACATAAAAGAATTCGCAATTATTTTTGCCGCCGCCGAATCGCGGCTAAAAAGATGTGCCAGACCAGGATTGACCTTTATAGCCATTCCCAGATACGCTTTATGAAGATTTATATTCTTACCACTTCCGTCACCGTCAGGATCAACGCCAATGGTAGAAACAAGGTGCGCATGAACATCATCATCTGAGAGCGATAAATCTCTGGAAAGTACTCGCCTGTCGTGCTGTGCATGTATATTATGAAGTACCATCGCATCCACGCCATCGACCGGATACTGCTTCCGCGATTCACCATGAACGACATGCGCAGCAGTTAGCATGGTTTGTCTATCATTAATAAACACACCGTTACCAAGGAAGTAAGGGTTGAGTTGCACGGGATACTGGAAAAGATCGCGAACATCGTATACATTTCCCTCCACCTGTGCCGGATCAAGGGGTACTTCTATCGCACGTATGATCACACCTAAAGGATTACGGCCTCGCCCCATCAAAGCTTCTCGAACGGCGGCCGTTCGCAGATTGCCTCGTGCCGTAGCGACAAAGGTATCCAAGGCTCGTTGATTCTCAGCTTGTATAAACCGCCCGATAGTATCCGCTCCTGACTCACCGTCCTTTTCTGACCCGCGAGTGACTTTTCCTAGGACATCTTTCGACGTAATACTTGCACTTGCCGCAGCACCCACAACGGATCTTGTCGCTCTCCTTAGCAATTCTCGTCTGGTGAGACCTTCTGCCCCCTTCATTGCGCCTTCGGGAGGAGTGCCGCTTTTTCTATCGGGTGCAAAATCAGGAGAAGGTCTACCGCCCTCTTTCATGTATTACATTATATATCCAATGTGGCTTCTTTGGCGTGGCTTTGGATGAATGACTTACGTGCCGAGACGTCGGTGCCCATCAACATGTCGAACACCATATCGGCATCTTGCGCGTCTTCTATCGCGACTTGCTTCAGGATTCTCCGCGTAGGGTCCATGGTCGTCTCCCATAATTCGTCAGAGTTCATTTCGCCCAAGCCCTTGTAACGCTGGACGGAGACCTTTGCCGACTTCTTTGTCGTTGCAGCCTCCTCTTCTCCTTCAGCCGGTGCCTCTTCGGCACTTTCCGTTTCGATAGGCATATCTTTGCCAACAAGCTTCACGCGCTCTTCGTCGCTATATGCATAGAAAATTTCTTTCCCTTTTCGCACTTTGAAAAGCGGTGGCTGAGCGATGTACAAGAAGCCTCCATCGATGACGGGTCGGAAGTGACGGTAGAAAAGCGTGAGAAGAAGGGTGCGGATGTGGGCACCATCGACGTCGGCATCGGTCGCGATGATGATTTTGTGATAGCGCAATTTTTCTATATCAAAGACATCCCCGATTGCAGTTCCCAAAGCAACGACGAGATTACGAATCTGTTCGGAGGAGAGCATTTTGTCGAGTCGCGCTCGCTCGATATTCAGGATCTTGCCTCGCAAGGGCAGTATTGCCTGTGTGCGGCGATCGCGACCCATTTTGGCAGTACCTCCGGCCGAGTCCCCCTCCACAATAAAGAGCTCAGATTCTGCGGCGCTTTTACTCTGACAATCTGCGAGTTTGCCGGGAAGTGTCATTCCATCAAGTGCACCTTTACGCAGTATTGAATCTTTCGCGGCTTTTGCGGCTTTGCGCGCTTTCATCGCAAGCGCAACCTTGCCGAGGATGGCGCGTGCGTCGTCGGGATTCTCCTCCAAGAAGCGAGCAAATGCTTCGCCAAAAACGGCTTCTGTCGCGCCGCGCGCCTCCACGCTTCCGAGCTTGGATTTCGTCTGGCCTTCGAATTGCACTTCCCGCATCTTTATCGAAATTACCGCTGTCATGCCCTCGAGTGCGTCATCGCCTGTAAATGAGTCGGTCTCTTTGCCGCTCCCATTTTTGTTTTGCGCATTCAGTGTACGCGTAAGCGCGGTTTTGAAACCCGTCACGTGCATCCCGCCTTCGCTGTTGTAGATGTTGTTGGCAAAAGCGGAAAAACGCGAGGTGATGTCGTCGACATACTGGAGCGCGACTTCCACCTGCACTCCATCCTGCTCTTTCTCCACATAAAATACATTTTTGTGTATCGCCTCGAGATGATGATTCTGAAACGCGACCAAGCTTCGAAGTCCGCCTTCGAAATAAAATGAAGTGGAAGGAGTGTCAATGCCGAGTTCGCGGAGATAAAATACATCTTCATCGGCTACCTTTCCTGCGTTTCGCAGATCAAGAATGGAAATGCGCAAACCGCGTACGAGATATGCCTGCTGACGCATGTGGGCAACGATGGTGTCCCAATTGAGCTGGCGATCGGGAAAGATCTTGGGGTCGGATTCAAACATGATGATGGTTCCATGCAGTTTTGAAGAGTCGATTTTCTTGGTTTTTCCTACCGGCTTGCCGCCGTCTTTGTATTCCTGCATGAATTTCCCCCCATCGCGATGCACCTCTGCGCGCACGCGCGTCGAAAGCGCATTGACGACCG
>CAZFMA010000040.1:0-8688 GCA_964520015.1 uncultured Candidatus Saccharibacteria bacterium | reverse complement strand
CGCGGAGAAACTTTTACCGATCCTGAAAGAGCGCATCTCTGTTGCCGCCGATATATCCGAGTCGGTCGCGGCAGGGGAGTTGGATTTTTTCTTTACCGATCCCACTCCCGACACTGCCCGTCTGCCGCAAAAAGGGGAAAGTGCCGAAGATACCGTGGCACACCTTCAGGCGGTACACACACTCCTTTCCGATGCACCAGACGGGGAGTACGGCGATCCTGAACGCCTCAAGGCAGTCATCTGGCCCTATGCCACAGAAAAAGGCCGTGGAGCCGTTTTATGGCCTCTACGCTACGCTTTAACGGGCTTGGAGCGTTCTCCTGACCCCTTTGTTGTTGCCTCTATCGTGGGTAAGGAGACGGTGCTCCGCCGCGTCAATAGTGCTATAACAGCTCTATGAGACGCGTGTTTGCAGGGCTCACGATAGGGGCGCTTCTGGTGCCCATTTTTTCTTTTGCACAAAGCGCAGCGGAGTTGCAAAAACAAATAGATGATCACAACGCCCAGATCGCAGCACTCGACAAAGAGATCGCGCAATTTGAGGTTCAGCTTGAAACGATCGGGGCTAAAAAGAAAACACTTCAGAACACGCTTTCGCAATTGGACGTGACGATTAAGAAAACAACTGCTTCGATCAATTCGACAAAAAATAAGATCAGCGCGACCCAGCTCGAGATCCAGCAACTCGCACGTGGTATCGAGAGTAAGCAAGTATCTATCGATACGGGAGAAGCAGGCCTTGGCGAATCGTTGCGCAGGTTGAGCGAGACCGAAAAGCAACCTCTCGTCATGAGCTTACTTGGGGCGGATGATATTTCCGATGCATGGATGGACATAGACACGTCTCAGAGCCTGCAGAAGGCGATCGGCGAACAAATCGAGATGCTTTCGGTTGAGAAGCAATCACTCACCGATACCAAGACTAAGACGGAGGAAAAGAAGACACAGCTTATAAAACAGCAAAATACACTTGTCGCACAACAAGGTTCCTTGAATGCACAGAAAAAAGCCCAGAGTGAACTTCTCGCCCAAACCAAATCGCAAGAATCCACCTACCAGTCCATCCTCGCCCAGAAGCAGGCGGCAAAAGCGACGTTCGAGGCGGCACTCGGAGATCTCAAGGCACAATTTCAGAAAGCTGTTAATCCATCGGAGATTCTAAGAGCGGGGAAGGGGATTCTGCGCTGGCCTGTCGACAACGTTCGCTTGACCCAACAATTCGGTAATACCGCCTTTGCCGCCTCGGGGGCTTACAGTGGCAAGGGACACAACGGCATCGACTTCGCAGCCTCGATCGGTACTCCTCTCAAAGCCGCTCTCACAGGGACTGTAATCGGCACCGGCAACACCGATACCGTGAGGGGCTGCTATTCATTCGGAAAATGGGTGATGATCAAACACAATAATGGTATCAACACCATGTACGCGCACCTCTCGCAGATCAATGTGTCGCAAGGGCAATCGGTGGGGACGGGAGAAATCATCGGCTACAGTGGGGAGACCGGTTATGCGACAGGCCCGCACTTGCACTTCGGCGTGTACGTAACTTCCGCTACACAAATAGTGACCCTCGGCTCCGCTACCAATTCCAAGACCCCATGCGCCAATGCTGTCATGCCCGTGGCTCCATTGTCTGGATATCTAGATCCCATGAACTATCTATAGAGTTGTCGCGATCAATAGATAACAACATCCCGTCCCGTAGGAAGCTTTGCTTTCCTACTGGGGTCGCTCCGCTCTCCGGCTACCTGGACCCAATGAATTATTTATGAAGATATATAAAATTCGAAGGGGTCGGCACCGCACGGCGCCGACCCCCTAGTTTTTCTTCCCCTTCTTTCTTTTACCGCCGCTTAAGAGCGGTCTGTCGCGATACCTGTTGAGCTCGCCCCTCCGCCAGAGCCTCACTGGTTCGAGAAGGCTCCGTCGACGCCGCTTGCCATCCTTCTGGTACCGCGGGTCGTACCTCCATAGCCGCCAGCCGGTAAGATTTTGCAGACGGAGGAGACGCTTCCCATCAGAGATCCTGCGACCGATCTCGAACCTTTCGATCCAAGCAACGACCGCCCGATGATAGTGTCCGCAGTATCGGCGATACAGTCTGCCAATGAGCATGTCACCCATCATGCTGTAGATCCGCTGCATCACGATCACGAAGGGCGTGACGAGAAATCCCACCGGCAAGAGAACGAAATACTCGGCGATGGCGGGCATTGCGACGAACTGGAAGACCACGAATGCCGTCGCGACGAGTATCTTCTCCAGTATCGATAGCTTCTGCCACCACTTACCGAGCCGCTCGGCGATCAAGCGAACCTTCTTCAGCAGCGCGTGAAGCTTGGCGTAGTGCGCTTCAGAGAGGAAGAAGCGCCCTATGTATTCCAGCCCTACCGACGTAAAGATCGAGGTAATGCCCCACGCACGACGACGCAAGATGAGCTGGGCGAGCACTTCCAGAGTTCGCCCGAGGGTTTGCACGGCGTAGACAATGCGGGCTCCGACTAATCGGATCGCTGTGCCAAACGCGTTCCAGTCCATCACCCAATCGATGAGGAGCAGGATCGCGAAGAGGACAGCGAAGCCGATCAGCCAGTCTCGACGACTGATTTTGATCTTGGACTTCATAGCTGCCTCCTGGCAGGTTGCTATTTCCCGCAGGTTTATACCATAATTCCAACTCTTTTTCAAGCGCTCCTTGCGCACCGAAAGCACCTGCAGTAGGGTGGGGCTCGCTATTGTTCCAACCAGAGAAGGGGAATACAACGTGACCCAGCACAACGAAGGCAACGGACGAACGCCCCTGCGGTTTGTCAGACCTCGCAACGCCGAGAGGGAGCGGCGAAGCGGAAGGCAGCGCCGTGGCCCGTTCGCGATGGTTCGCAACCTCCGCGCTAAAAGGACGGAGGATCAGCTCCCCGGACCCGCCGAATCCCCACCGGAGCCCGAAGAGGAGGAGTCGGAATGAGCGCCATCGAAAGAGGGCAACGAGACCGGACAGTCCCGTCGCCGGCGTGTTCCCTTGACGTGAGTCCCGCGGCAAAAGCCCGTAGGGCCACTGCCCGGCTTACGGCCACTCTCAAGCAGCCGGGAACGCCGTGGAACGCGGAGACCCCGAACCTTCTTCTTGCAGACCTGGCGTGGCGTTCGCCCACCTCGTCAGGCGATCAGCTGGGGCAGCAGACGTGGGAGGCTCTGATCCTCATTGGATACGGCCTCGACTACTACGAAGCGGCCGCGGCTCGAAATGAATTGGAGCTCGGAACGCCACTTCCCAAAATAGAAGCGTTCGATCTCTGGTCATTCGTCCACCGCCTGTCGCACTGTGCGGGCGACAAGTTGAGCCCCGTCGTCCAGGAACTATGGTCGACAGCGCGGGAGGAGGATCCCGAAGGAGAGGCTCAGCACCTTCTCAAGGCGGTATACGGCATGTTGGGGAGAACGACAGTATTCCTTCTGATACCGCCTCCTCGGAGGCCACAGGGAACCTGAAGATGTCCGAACCGGCGGCGGGGGCGCAAAAGCGCACCTCGCCGGCCGGATTTTCTTTTTTATAAACGCTTACCACGCCGATTCCATTCAATCGTTTTCATCGCAGTTAATTCCACCTTCGCTGCGCGACGCAGAAGCTTCATATTTTTTTTCGGTGCGATAGGGAAGTGGCGGGAATCGTCGAGAGCGTCGACAAGCCATACGAGGTCTTCCTTTTCCGTCACCCATTGATGAGGTGCGAATTTTGAGAGGTCATACGGTTTTGAATAATTGCGAAGCGATTTGTTGCCGTTCCATTCGAGATACTCATGAAAGTATGTCATCGCGAGCTCGCGCGGGGATTCGTATATCGGATCGCGATAGCGGAGTATCGCGTGATTGGTCTTGCTTATCGCGCCCCAGCGACCTGCTTGTATGAAAAGCGCGACAACGTGATCTTCATCCTCTGGCACCGTTTGGAAGTCCATAAGAAGCGGAGGGTGGCCATGATATGCCAATGCCGCCGCAGCAAAAAGTGCTCCCTCGAAGCAGTGCGCCGTCTTTTCCCGCATCACGCGCCTCGGCGACATGTAGGTCTCGCCGCGAGTCTCAAAATTGATCGGGAGTCTATCCAGATAATCCTGAATCTTTTGTGGTGTCGTAAGCTTAGAAAATACCTTCCGCTCTGCCGGAGTAAGGATCGAGTGTAGTCTGAGGGAGTACATCATTCAAAAGTATGTCATACAAAGAAAGCCAGGGGCCAAGGTAACGCATGTGCATGCGTTAGATTGACCCCCAAACAGAAAGCGACGTCCACGAGGACCTGCGAGGCCTTGAGGCCGGTAAGGAGCCTACAACTAGTGTAACAAAACAAGAGAAAGTCCCCACCGCCGAGGCATCGGTAGCGGTGGGGCAGTTCAAACAGGGAGAACAGAGACGATGACAGGAGTCCAACGACTCCTGGGGAGCGCCTACCAGTGCGATCCCACTTCACTATACCCCCAATTCTGAATGTTGACAGGGGATTTGAACGGGATATCGTTGCTATCCACCCCTGCGGGCGCCCCCTGTTACGCGAAGCCCGCAGCGCTTGGCCGCGCATGGACCTCCGGTGGGAGAGTGCGCGGTTCTTTTTTTGCCAATTGACAGGGGATTTGAATAGGAGATTTTATACTGGACGGAAGCTTTGGGATACGTAATAGTACTTGTGGCGGCCTCATGGGAGGCCTGAATGGGATAAGCAACGATGAGGAATCGTTTACAGAACCCGGTCTGGGGCGGTCGGAATGCTCACGCAGAAGCCGAACAGGATCGTGCGAGAACGGCAGAAATCTACGATATGGTGGATCGCCGACTGCGCGCGATGCGTGCTGCAATCGAAACGCACGGCCGCAAGTCGGCGAAGACACTTGAATTCCTGCAGGGAAACTTGTTGAGCTTCCTCGCCGACAGGCAACAAGACAACCTGTACGCGGCCGTGGCGAAGCTCGATCTCAAGGCACTGGCACGTGCCGAGTCGGTGCCGATCTTCGCCGACATCTATGAGCTCATGAACATGGAGGTGCCCAAGTCGTGAGCGGCGATCGTGCTTCTACCAAAGATTGGCGCACACGGGCACGGCTGTCTCGACGACGGCCGCGCTCGCGCTTTTTTATATTGACAGGGGATTTGAATAGGAGGATGCTCGCAAAAGATGCACACGATGAATATGCTGTGCAAAGTTAGGTTACTTACGGATGTGAGAACCGTGCTGATGCCCTGTAACTATACCCCAAAGCTGATAAAAACCTTATTTTAAGGCATTTTATTATTCTAAGTTTCAAAGATTCCCCGAAATCTAAATCTGAATGCAACACGGTGAGTAAACTTCATTTGGTGTCTGGAAATCCAGGCACTTCATGGGGGTATTGTTGATGTCGTTGGCGATCTCGTCAAGGTCGTTTTGCGTCCAGTCATTGAGATCGGTGGTACGGGGGAGATATCTTCGGATAACGCCATTTCTGTTCTCGACGGTTCCTTTCTCCCACGAATGGTACGGGTGGCAGAAGAAGAAATCTGCGGACAATTGTTTCGCGATCTTCCGGTGCTCTGCGTTTTCAGGCCCGTTGTCGGCGGTGACGCTTTCGACGATCTCGTCTTTGAGACGGTCGGTGATCGCCGACGTTGTCGCCGCAGCATCTTTTGCCACGAGCTTCGTGATGATCACTTTGCGACTCATGCGTTCGGCCAGCACATTCACGCTGTCGCGGTACTTGCACAGTACGGAGTCGGTCTCCCAATGCCCAATCTCACTGCGGTCGTTGGCTGCTCTCGAACGCGCTTCGATGAACACTCTCCCTTCCAGCCTTTGTTTGTGGGACTTTCTGCCATACTTCTTCGTGCGTTTCTTCTTGCCGCGAGGCAGGTACTGATACAGCTTGTCTCGTTTGCCAATCGGAGAATCGTATATGAAGTCGTACAAGGTCTCGTGTGAGATGACAGTTCGACCCGACTCTCGCTTCAGTCTCCCCGCAATGATCTCAGGCGAGCGACCTCTTTGTATCTCGATGACGATCATCTTCCGAAAGGTCGGATCGTTCATCTTGATGTGCGGGTGACATTTTGCTCGCCTGCCTTTGGTGATGAGTGCAGCATGGTCGGGCAAGTACACACGGCCACCGGCAACGTCGGCGGACTTCCCGCTGAGCTCTCTCGACACCGTGCTCACGTTCACGCCCAGCCTGCGACTGCACTCCCGCATCGAGTGCCCTTGCCTTCGCAACCCATGCAGTTTCCATCGCTTTTTCTCTGTTAATTGCCCAAACTCCCTTTTGTCCTGCATATACAACACATCTTAGGTGTTGCATTCAGAATTAGAACTCGCGTTCTAGCCAGGACCTAACAGTATGTGCTATAATTTCCACATGAAAGATTGGACGAATATTTATAAAAAATATAAAGGCTCGTGGATTGCTTTAGAAGATGATCAGGAAACAGTTATTGCTGCCGCTAAAGATGTTAAAAGTGCACTTAAATTAAGCGAGTCGCGTGGCAATTCTGACCCAATACTTTTTCGTGTTCCTGACAAAATAGTAGATTTTGTCGGATATGAGGGAACCATATAAAAAAGTTTCGACAGGCAAGGAGAAGCCATTAGTGCCTGTTACATTAAGAAATCCTAAAACCGGAGTCTCAAGGCGTTTTATGGCGCTAGTAGATTCAGGTTCTGACTCATGTTTCTTCGACGTTGAATATGCGGCCGCCATAGGACTGCAGGTAACTGCAGGCAAACTGGGAAAAGTTTACGGGGTAATTCCAGATAAATGGGGGCAGCAATATATTCATCGAGTGTTTATTGTTTTCGATGGAGTTCAATTTGAGGCAAATGTGGGATTCATGCGCGGTTTATCCAAACATGGGTACGGTATTCTAGGTCAAAATGGTTTCTTTGATCGAGTAAAATCTATCAAGTTTGAAAAAGGAGAAGTTGAGATTATTACTAACACTAAATAAAGAACTCAGACTCCCCCGAATAAGGGGGAAATTTGAAGGGGAGACGGAGGGGAGTGATGGCCGAGAGAATAAGGCCTAGAGCGCCGAGTTGGGAAAAAGGACCGAGGGAAACTTGGGCGTCTCCAGTGAGTATTGAGGTCAAGGACGGGTAAAAAGACCTTGCAACGGGCATGTTAAATTTGAATGATGGTATTCCAAATCAAATGGAATGAGGAAAACATTCGTTCCGCATTGGAGCGGTTTAAGTCTGAGCATGGGCGATACCCGACCTCTCGAGAGTTTGATATTACCGACTATCTCCCGACAGCGAGGCAAATACAACGTCGGTTTGGAGGCATCCCGGCCTTACGCACTGCTTTCAAGCTGGGCGGTGAAGTAGACTTAACAAAAGGGCTCGTGCGCGCTCAAACCGCAGCTAAGACTTTTGCTCGATCATATGAATACGAAGAATCCTTTTACAATTATCTGCTCTCTGTAATATCGGAAGAGTTTGTACACGAACAAAAAAGAATTCGACCGGGCAATGTAAACTGCGATTTCTTCATTTATAACATGAGCAACAAGGCGTTATCAATCGTAATTGACGTCTTTTATGCGGATTCGCTCTATAATCTTGCGGGTATAGTAAATATCAAGACCAAGCGATACGTAAATATTTCCTATCGATCATACTTAGTCTCGATTGGAGATAAAATTTCCCAAAATGAAATAGATGGACTGATGCGGAACAAGAAATTTAGGTTGCCCGATAATATCATAGTGTGCAGTGAAAAGTGGTTTAAAGATAATCTACAGACCCTTCTTGGTCGTTAGAACTTGGTCGTTAGAACGCTAGAAGGAAAGAGAATTTTACATTGTCTCCCGACTCCCCCAAATAAGCGGGATTTTGAAGGGGAGTGCCAGCCGAGAGAATAAGGCAATAGGGGCCCAGATTGGAAAAAGGGAGACACCGAGATAAGGGAAGGGCGCCGCAGGAGAAAGCTACCAGGGGCAAAATTAGGGAGTGTAGGAGCCTCTACAAGACCTAGTGAGTATGAGGACGATGGCGGTATAGGTTCTGTGGTTCTTGGTGGCTGGAGGTTTTTTACCTAGTTTAGGGTCGGAAAAGATATATTGTGCGACGCTCAGTATCTCGTCCCCCAGAGGTCTCTTCATAATTACAACACGAACCCCTCAACTGTCTATCCCCTCTGAATGTGCGGAGCTGGAAATTTTTTCGTGCGTAGAAATATCTCTCTCTAACATTCTTCAAAATATTTGCGTACATATTAAAGAGCCCCGAATAGGGGGCATCCCCTCCCCTCTGATTGGAGTGTACCCCTTTAACCCTTCGACTCGCTCAGTTCGCTCAGGGTGAAGCGCGGCGATTTTATCGCCGCGTCGTTCACCAGCGACCGCGCTCTTCTCTTTTCCCATCTCGATACGCTTCGATGCGCCGACGATTTGCGGGAGAAATTTCTTCCGGCAGCGTATCAATATCAAACCAGCTGCGTGCCATGATCTCAAAATTCGGTTTGAGGGAAAGGGAACCGTCAAAGTCCCCCGTGTAATAGACCGCGACGAGGTCACCTCTACCCCACTTCCCCTGATATTGCCCGATCTCACCTGCGATTGATTTCACATTGAGCCCGGTTTCTTCGCGCGCTTCGCGCATTGCAGCATCTTCGGGAGTTTCGTTTTTGTGTACACCGCCGCCGGGGAGAGTCCACGCCCACGGCGCATACCAGT
>CAZFMA010000039.1:0-7615 GCA_964520015.1 uncultured Candidatus Saccharibacteria bacterium | reverse complement strand
TTCCTGCTACCAGCCTCCACAGAATCCTCCATGCTGCCAGCAACCGCCTCAGACGAATTGTTGCCAGGGTAGTCAGCCTTCGCAGCCGATCAACATCGTCAACAACAACACGAACACGAATACCAACGTTAATACCAACACCGCACCCGTGACTCCAGTCTATCAGGCTCCGATCACGTATCCGGTGCAGTACGTCTATCCGACACCGACGTATCCCACATACCCCACGTATACACCGACGTATTACCCGACATATCCGACCTATCAAGCGCAGCCGTACTGTACGATCACCATCTCGGGCAATGCCTATGGTAACTACGGTGCGTACAGCAATCAGTTGGCGACTCTGAGCTGGTCTTCGAGCAACGCGACAACCGCCTGGATCAGCCCGAACGTTGGATCTGTGGCAACCTTCGGCACACGCACCGTGTACCCGACCGGCAATACGATCTACACGCTCACAGTCTCTGGCCCTGGCGGAACTGCTACCTGCCAAACGAGCTCCTATTACGTCCCAACGACTCCGTACGTCTCTCTCACACAGATTCCGTACACCGGACTTGATCTGGGCCCTATCGGCAATGCGCTCTACTGGCTCTCACTTCTTTCCTTCGCAGCAGCCGGCGCATACCTCTTGGTCTACTACCTGCCTCGCAATGTGTTCGGCAAGGCGGGCAAGGGAGGTGCCATGGTTCTCGCGACATCGATGATCGGACGTGCCTCGAGGAAAGTGGAGACAGCAGTTACCAAGACTGCAGAGAAGATCGACACCGTGATTGAGCCGGTGCTCGCATCTTTTGCGAACCTTCCGGTCAAAGAAGACTACAGTGCAATTTCCGACTCGATGTCTCTCGTGCATTCGAAAGATGGGGAAGCGCCGCGCATCGTGATCACGCGCAATTAAACTGGACGGGTGCGAGCTCTCCTCCTTCTCCGCCAGCTGGCGGATTCGGAGGACAAAGCAAGGTGAAAACAGAAACTCCCCCCAAAAGGGGAGTTTTTGCTTTTTGACCTTATACAGGCGTCTTGCTCTTGATCCCGAGGCGTTTCTCAATTGCAATAACGCGCTGAAGCACGTGATCAATTTCTTTTGAGAAACCGGAATGACTTTCTGAAGACTCTTCTAGAGCATCAATCCGTATGCGTATATCTTTAAGTTCTTGCCGGATTTCCTTCAATTCTTCACGTATCGCCCTCAATTCATCTGACATCGCTTTTGTTCCTGCAGCAACGATTTCACGCACGTCATCTTTGGTCGCCATGTGGGTGACGATAAAATCCAAACTTTCCTGAACACCCATTTTCTTCTTTGAATTTCGCATAGAGCGTGCATTGTATCACGACGTTCGCGAGGCGATTTCACGTTTAAGTTTGTCAATGATTTCTGTAATGGGTAACGAACCGACCTTACCTTCGCGACCCTCAAGTGTCGCGGTCTTTGCGCCGACCTCCTCGTCACCAACGACAATGTAGTAGGGAACTTTCTGTAGTTTGGTATTGCGAATTCTTTTCCCGAGCGCGTCGTCGGCACTTACCTCACTTCGGATCCCTGCTGCGAGTAACTGCTCCTGTACTTGCTGTGCGTAGTCGTGATGCTTTTCTGATACCGGAAGGATGTTCACCTGTACCGGCGAGAGCCAGAGAGGGAATTTGCCATCCAGGTGTTCGAGAAGGACCGCTAAAAATCGTTCGATAGAACCCATGATCGCGGCGTGGATCATGACCACACGTTCCTTCTCGCCTTTTTCGTTGATGCAGTTGAGATCGAAGCGCTCCGGCATGTTCATGTCGAGCTGAATCGTTGCCACCTGCCACTCGCGATCGAGAGAATCTTTTGCCATGAAATCAAGCTTCGGGCCGTAAAATGCTGCCTCCCCGATCCCCTCAAATGTATCCGCCCCTTTTTCTTGCGCGATCTCTCGCAGCATGGCCTCGACGAGTTCCCATCTCTTCTTATCCCCCAAATACTTCTCCGGCTGCTTGGGATCATGGAAGGAGAGGCGGATTTTGAGGGAAAATCCGAATGCCCGATAGAACTCCTGAATGATGTCCCAGATCTTGAGAAACTCCTCTTTTACCTGTGGTTCTCGGCAAAAAACGTGCGCATCATCTTGCGTAAAGGCACGCACACGTGAGAGGCCATTTAATTCTCCGCTCTGTTCGTCGCGGTAGCACATGGTTGACGTCGCGTATCGCTGCGGAATCTCGCGATAGCTCCATGGTTTTCGCGCAAAGATTTGCGTGTGATGGGGGCAGTTCATCGGCTTGAGTGCGAACTCGTCGCCTTCGCGGGTCGTGATTCGGAAGAGGTCATCCTTAAACTTGTCCCAATGACCGCTTGTCTCGTACAATAATTTTTTTGTGATGTGGGGAATTTCGACTTTCTCGTATCCGCGTGCTTTGCGCATCTCCCATACGAAGTCATCGAGCAGATTCCGTACCAAGGTGCCCCGGGGAGTCCAGAGGGGGAGGCCGCTTCCGACCAAATCGGAAAATACAAAAAGGTCCAGTTCTCGGCCTAGCTGCTTATGATCCGGTCCATCCTTTGCGTCAGCCATAGAAGCACAGAATACCGCGTCTTTTGTGGAATTCAAAGTGTTTTGGCTTTCTCAATCACAAAGCTTGCCTCGCCGTTGCGCTCTGAGATTCTTCCTTTGACTGCGATGCACGCGCCGGAGACGAGAATTGTTCCGAACTCTTTGTAGATGCGGGGGAATGCCACAAGTTCAATAGAACCAGAGAAATCGACAAGTTTGAGAAATGCCATTCGCTCACCATTTTTCGTCATATTGATCCGAGCACTTTCTACAAAGCCCGCGATTACCGTCTCAGCGTTCTGTAAATGTTCCTTCGCATTTTTTATACCCTTTTTGGGATCGCTGAATTTATCCTTGTGTTTATCCAGGGGGTGACCGGAAACGTAGAGACCGAGAAGTTCCTTTTCCCATGTCAGACGGTCTTCCAAAGTTGCTACGGGTGTCGGGGCAAGTTTGAGCGGAGCACGAGACGAGTGTGCGCCAAAGAGGGAATTCTGATCGGCTGAGACTTTTGTGTGCTCACGATGGTATTCAAGAAGCGTCTCAATATGGGCGAGCATGTTGCCGCGCTCGCCCAGTTCATCGAGTGCCCCCGATTGGATAAGCGATTCGAGCGATTTTTTGTTGAGATTTTTGTCGCTGATGCGTGAGAGAAAATCGGCGATGTCGGCAAATGCACCACCTGTCCTGAGCGATTTATCCTGAGCCTTGTCGAAGGAAGTCGAAGGGCCTTTTTCCCGTGTCGCGATGATCGAATCGCCTACGCCGGTACCAAAATTTTTGATGCTGTACAGGCCGAAGCGGATCTCCGTGTCATTGGTAACCGTGAAATTGCCATAACTACTTTGAACCGAGGGAGGCAGAATTTTGATTCCCATGCGTTTGCATTCGGCGACAATTTCCGCGATCCGCTCGACATCTCCTGCGTCGGCTGTAAGGACGGCAGCCATATAATCGACAGGGAAATTAGCCTTCATATAAGCCGTTTTATAGGCCAAATTGCCATAGCTTGCGGCGTGAGCCTTGTTAAATCCGTACGCCGCAAAGGTCTCGATCTGTTCCCACAATTTCTGCACCGCCTCTTTTTTCATCCCATGCTTCACGGACCCCTCGGTGAACTTCTCTTTTTGTGCGGCCATTTCTTTGGGAATTTTCTTTCCCATCGCTTTTCGGAATTTATCCGCTTCGAGCCACGAATATCCCGCGATCTTTATAGCGAGTTCCAAGACATCGTCTTGGTAGGTGATGACGCCATAGGAATTTTTGAGAATTGCTTCCATGCGCGGATCGAGGTACTTCACCAGTTTTGGATTTTTCTTTCGTTCAATATATGCGGGGATGAATGCCATCGGCCCCGGGCGATAGAGTGCGACCATCGCGTTGATGTCGTGGATCGAAGTGGGCTTGAGATCAACAAGGTAATTCGTCATGCCGCCGCCGGCGAGTTGGAAGACGCCGAGTGTCTCTCCACGAGAGAGCATTTCGTAGGTCTTTGTATCGTCGAGAGGCAATCGATCGAGATCGATGGAGACTCCGAGGCGCTTCTCCACGCGTACAACGGAGTCCGCGAGCACGGAGAGGTTGGTGAGACCGAGAAAATCGAATTTGAGAAGTCCCGCTTCTTCCACCGCGTACATGTCGTACTGGGTGATGATGTGATTGCCCTTAGGGTCCAGCTGAATCGGTGAAAAGTCGCTGACCTCAGTGGGGGCGATCACGACACCGGCAGCGTGCACGCCTACATGCCGCGCGTTGCCCTCGATTTTTTGCGCAAGGTCCAGGAGCTCGCGGGAATCCGCGTCGTTTGCATACAACTCGGCAAGCTCGGGAGTATCTTTCAAGGCCCCGGCGATCGTGACGGGGAATCCTTGTTTTCCAAAGGGAATTAATTTTGCGATCTTGTCACCGAGTCCGTACGAATGCCCTAAAGCACGTGCAACATCGCGCACCGCTGCTCGCGCCATCATCGTGCCAAACGTCCCTATCTGCGCGACCTTACTCTCGCCATATTTTTCGCGCACGTATGCGATCAATGTATCGCGCTTATCGTCGGCGAGGTCCATATCGATATCAGGCGGCGAGGGGCGCTCGGGATTCAAAAATCGCTCAAAGGGGAGTTGGTATTCAATTGGGTTTACCGTTGTAATACCCGAAAGGAATGAAACGAGAGATCCGGCCGCCGAGCCTCGGGTGTTCGTCAGGATTTTTTCTTCTCTCGCATGGCGCAAGAGGTCGGCAACGACGAGAAAGTAGGGGGAATAGCCCTTGCCCCCGATGATGGAGAGTTCGTATTCGACGCGCTCGAGATTCTCTTTCGTCTTTTTCACTCCGCGCTCGGCAAAGCCATTTTCTGCAAGAATTCGCAATTCCTTGTCGGCGCTGCTACCTTTTGGAATGGGAAATTCAGGAAAGACCCATCTGCCGAGCTTGAGTGTGAGATTGCAACTTTCGGCGATTTTTGCGCTGTTCTCGATCGCTTCGGGGAGGTCCTCGAAGAGCTCTCCCGCGCGAGCTCGACTAATGAAGGAGAAATCGCCTGCCCCGTTAGAGGCGAAGCCTCTAACGGGGTGAACGCCACCTTGCCACTCACCTTCAGCGTCGCGCTGGAGTGTTCCACCGGTGCGGATCTTGTCGACAAGCTCGCGCGCGAGCGCGTCTTCCTGCGTCAGGTAGTACGAATCTTGAGCAGCGACGAGAGGGATCTTCATTTCTCGTACGAGTCCAACGACTGATTTCATTATCTTTTCGTGGCCGTCGATCTCGGGATGTCGGGTTATTTCTGCATACAAATCTTCGCCATAGATGCGGCGATAGAATTCAAGAACTTCTTTCGCTCGACTGGCGACATTATCCCGAATCGGTTGCACATGTTCACCGCCGAAAGAGGGAAGAATTGCGATCAACCCTTCTCGATATTTTTCCATCAGTTCGCGGTCAATACGGGGCCGATAGTGGAAACCTTCAAGGTGTGAAAGTGAGACGAGCTGCAAGAGATTGCGATATCCTTCTTCGTTTTTGGCGAGCAAAACGAGGCGATACGTGTGGTCGTCGACTCGGTGTTCTTTGTCTTTTCGGGTGCGGGGAGCCACAAAAAAATCCACACCGATAATGGGCTTAATACCACTTTCCTTACATTCCTTGTAGAAATCAATCGCGCCGTACAAATTGCCATTATCGGTCAGGGCCAGTGCCTCCTGTCCATCGATCTTTGCCGCCGCCACGAGCTCGGGGATTTTGGGAATTGCTTCAAGTAACGAGTAATGAGAATGGGTGTGGAGATGTACAAAATTCGATTTCATCATTTGCAGTATACCCTACGAGTTTTCCCGAGATTGACTTCATCCGACGCGCTCTTTAGAGTGGAGTCTGGTCTGATCTCGGCGCATCCCGCGTCGCGGCGTAGTCGGACCAAAATCCGATTGGGAGGGGCTAGTGACGAAAGGGACTCATAACGTTCACGAAGCTGCGCACCGAGCCGGTGGCGGGTCCGTTTGTGGTCGGCACCCGACCATCGAGGGAGGACGATTTGCCCAGGCGTCACAAATGGGCGCCGCCATCCGTCGGCCGTCGGAAACGCCGGAGAAGAAGGAAGGCACGCCGGCATTTCGGGGTACCTCCGCCGGTCGTATCGGAGGGGACAACTGGAACGGCAACTAGACGTTCTCGCAGCCAGAGAGGCCGGGCGCAAGTCCGGCCTCCACACTTGCTACAATAAGTGTGCATGCGTTATCTTATCGGCATTGACGAAGTCGGGCGAGGTCCTTTGGCAGGTCCTGTTGCTGTGGGTGCTGTACGTATTGCGCCGGATTTTGACTGGAAACAAATTGAGGGTGTGCGGGATTCCAAAAAACTTTCTGAAAAAAAGAGGGAAACTATTTTTGAGCGCGCGCTTGAGTTGCGGCAATCAGATCAATTGCATTTTGCAGTCTGCACCTCCTCTGCTTCATATATTGACAGGTATGGAATCGTTCCCGCAATCAAGCGCGCGCTCACAGAAGCACTTTCGCGTCTCGAAGTGAGTCCAAAAGAATGTCACGTGTTATTGGATGGCAGTCTCTCGGCACCTATAGAGTACACTCACCAGAGCACTATTATCCGTGGAGACGATTCCGAGCCCGTAATTTCACTTGCGTCGATCGTCGCGAAAGTGACACGTGATCGCCTCATGAATAGGCTCGCCTCCAAGTACCCTGTCTATGGATTTGAAAGTCATAAGGGGTATGGCACGTCTTATCATGTGCAGACAATAGCGCAGGTCGGCCTATCGGATATTCATCGTGCGAGCTTCTGTACCCGGTTGCCAAAACGCTTAAACTCTGTATAATCCTCGAAATATGGTAGTCAGAATGCGCGTGAATCGCTCAAAGACCGGTAAACGCCGGAGCCATCATGCTATTTCAGGACAGCGCCTCGCGACCTGCGAGTGCGGAGCACTGCGAGTCGCCCACCGCGCATGCCCGAGTTGTGGAAAATACAACGGCCGTGTCGTTATCGATGTTGTTGCTCGTGCTCAGCGCCAAACGCGTCGCGATAAACGCAAACAAACCGAATTACGAGAAAGTGGGCAAGTTACTGAAGCTAAGGATAAAGAAAAAGCCGTGCCTGCCGGCAGGCAGGAACCCGCCTAATATAACTTTCATTCGTTTTTCCTGATCTTTCGATACAATAGAAAAATGGCAAATAGACACTTAGCTCGATCAGTTGTTCTCCAAGTTTTGTTCGAACGCGATTCTTCCGCAGCGGAAATGCCGCAGGAGCAATTGTTTTCCCGCCTTGCCGATTACGGACAGGAATTTGGTGCGCGGGATTCCGACATGCCGTTTATGAAAAACCTCCTCCAGACGGCGATCGCGAAGCAGAAAGAAATCGACGAAGTCATCGTGCGTGCAGCTCCTGAGTGGCCGATTGAGAAAATAGCGGCAATCGATAGAAATGTATTACGGCTCGGATTGACCGAGCTTTTGTATGCCGATCGCGCACAGGTGCCGGCCAAGGTCGCGATCAACGAAGCGATCGAACTTGCAAAAACATTTGGCAGTGCTTCTTCCGGCAGATTTGTAAATGGCGTATTAGGCGCC
>CAZFMA010000038.1:0-34403 GCA_964520015.1 uncultured Candidatus Saccharibacteria bacterium | reverse complement strand
TGGTAAGTCGTTCAACACTCCCCAGTATGAATAAAGTCATAGGGGTAGTTTTAGCAGTCATTCTTGTAGGAGGCGGGGCATATTGGTACATGAACAATAAGGGAGATCAGGGTGACTACGCATATGTGTGTGCCAACGGTTCGGAATTCAGCATGACTCCTTCAGAAGATATGTCGCGCGTGATGGTCACTGCAGGTTCGCAGGGAATGTTTACAGGTACCGCGACACTCAATCATATGGGAGACGGTGCGCACTTCGAAGGCGAGTCCCAGGGCACGTTTATTGTTTTTGGCGGCGCGGGCGAAGAAGTGCAGCTCACGGTAGGTCAAGCAACAACGGTTTGTAACCCAAAACCGAATGGAGACATGGCTCCATGGAATTGGGGTGATGCAGCAGAAGGTGGTGGCGGACCGCAAGATCTCGTTGGGACGGTGAGTGAGAGCATCATGGGTAAATGGCACCGTGCGGACGATACAAAGCTCGTGCGTGAATTCAGAGCAGGCGCTATTGTGAGCGACATGTACGATAACAAGAGTCTCGTAAACGGGATGTACACGGTCTTTACTACGGATAACGGGAAGGAAGTGCCATTTCCCCTTCAGCCCAATACAGTCTACGTTCAAATAAAGATGTCTGGCAAAACCATTAACTTCAAGCTGGAAAAATTGACTCCAGAGGTGCTTGAACTTGGGTACGTGGATCGCGAAGGTGTTCTCCGCTACACCAGGTAATAGCTGCGCGCAAGCCACTTCATCTTCTCTTCAGGAAGTGACGTATACTGTAGTACATGGATGAATTAATCCACGCAGACATTTTCTTTTTTATAACTGCGATAGCGGTTGTTATTATTAGCATAGGCATGGCCGTCGTCTTGTACTTCATTATCAACATTTTGCGCGATGTACGGGTGGTTGCCAAAAAAGTGCGCAAGGCGAGCGACGAGCTCGAGCAGGACTTTGAAGTGTTGCGCTCGAGTGTAAAAGAGGAGGGGGTCCGCGTAAAAACGATCGTCGAATTGGTACTTGCTTTCATTGCGCGGCAGATCCCGAAATCGCGTGTACGGAAGAAAGAGGCGGGAGCAGAGGAATAGGGTCGGATGTCCGGATACATTACAAGTTTATAAAATAATAATTTGTATGGCAAAAGCAAAAAAAGGAATTTCGAAAACTACAATCGCGATGGGCGTAGGAGCGGCCGCAGCAGCAACTGCGGCCGCGTATTGGTTCTACGGCTCCAAAGATGCCGCGAGTCATCGCAAAAGCGCACGAAGCTGGATGCTTAAGGCTCGGGGAGAAGTTCTCGAGGCCGTCGACCGGACAATTAAAAAGGCAGGTGAATTGGATAAGGAAGCGTACATGAGTATCGTAGGGGGAGTACTCAAACGCTACAAGAAGGTCGCAGGCGTAAAGTCTTCGGAAATACTCCAGATGACCCGCGACATGAAGGCCGCATGGCAGCATATGCAAAAGACCGGTAAGGATGTCAGCGGAAGAAAAGTGAAGAAGACTTCTAAGAAAGCTCGATAAGTACCCCAACCCTGCGGTAGACTGGGAGCATGGCGCTTTTTGAAGAACGTCCGAAGACACACAAAGCTGCAAGGAAGACCTTCAGCGAGCGGGTCGTCGCGCTCGCACTCTCGATTCCTTCGGGGCGGGTAAGTACGTACGGCGCTATAGCGCGCGCCGCGGGCGGCGGCGGGATGGCTGCACAGAGCATTACCACTATCTTGAGCAAGGCATGGGAGAAGGGGGAACACAAAATTCCATTTCATCGCATCGTCTACAGCGACGGGAGGATATGGGTCAACCGAGCGTATCGCAAAAAGCGTATGGCGCTCTATAAGAAGGAGCGGATCAAAATAGACAAGAATGACCGAATAAAAGACTTTCGCGACAAACTCTACGAATTTTGAGTACCGTCCTTGTGTTGTTGTTCGGTCGAATAGCCCCGAAGTAATATATAATGTAGTGCAAGGTCTTAAAAAAATATATGAATACAATCACCGAACTTTGGTCTTTGCTTCACTACCTCATCGTGCAGGGCTTTGGCCTTGTGCTCGCCGGCCTCGCGGCGGTCATCTTTCTTTTTGTTGTACTTCGCAAACTACACTCCCTGCGCACGACCCTTCTTCTCATCGTCTTTTTCGCGGGCGCGATGCTCTTTTTCTGGTTTCCCGTCGGAGTGCCGCAGAATTTGCAATATCCATTTGGTGTAGTCACCTACGGACCAGCAGACGGCCCCACACTTCCTCTGAAGAACGTATTATCTTTCTTTGCGCACATAGACAAATTTGCGCGGGTGCCCGATATTGCGAGAAATCCTCTCGACGTTCCCGTCTCTCCCGCCCCATCGAGTACCGAGGTTGTCATTAATCTCACCGCGAAAGAAGTGCTTTCAGAGGTGGCACCGGGAGTCATTGTGAATTACTGGACGTTCGATGGCACGGTGCCCGGCCCGTTTCTGCGCATACGGGAAGGGGACACCGTCTCCCTTACGCTTCACAATGATCCCACGAGCCTTCACATGCACAGTATCGACCTTCATGCAGTCACCGGTCCCGGAGGAGGCGCAACCGTGACGGATGTCATGCCGGGAGAAGAGAAGACGCTTCGCTTCAAAGCCCTGAATCCCGGCCTCTATGTGTATCATTGTGCGCATCCGAATGTCGCCAATCACATGGCGCACGGGATGTACGGTCTTATTCTCGTGGAGCCGAAAGAAGGTTTGCCAAAAGTCGATCGTGAATTGTATGTGATGCAGGGCGAGCTGTATACGGGCGGAGCGCGCGGGACCAAGGGACTGCAGGTTATTGATGCGTCAAAAATGCTCGATGGAATTCCGGAGTACATCGTCTTCAACGGACGTGTGGGCGCTATCTCAAAAGACAATGTTGTAATTAAGCAGGGAGAAAAAGTGCGGATGTATGTAGGGAATGGGGGCGTGAACCTGATCTCGAGTTTCCATTTGATCGGCGAAATATTTGATACCGTCTATCCGGAAGCGGCGATGGGATCAGAACCGCATACGAACATACAAACCACGATCGTCCCCGCGGGAGGCGCGAGCATTGTTGAATTTATCGCAGATGTGCCGGGTACGTATGTGCTCGTAGATCATGCGCTTGCCCGTATGGATAAGGGCGCGTGGGGGACGCTTCGTGTAGAAGGAGAAGAGCGTCCGGAGATATTCTTTGGAGACTCAAGTGGTTCGCATGGGGGAGGACACTAGGGCAGGTTAAAGTGAAATGCGAGGGCCGATATGATAGAATCGGCTCATGGAATTCTTACTCGGCGTACTCGGGTTCGCGCTTCTTATTCTGCTTCTTAGTATCAAGCAGATCAATCAGTACCAGCGGGGGCTTCGATTTACGCTCGGCCGGTTCACCGGCATTATGCAGCCCGGCTGGCGCATCATTATCCCGATATTCCAGGGGTATCAGAAAGTCGATATGCGCGTGAAAGCCGTCGACGTGCCCGATCAAAAGGCCATCACCCGCGACAACGTATCCGTCACCGTGAATGCTGTTATCTACTACCGCGTCGAATCGGCGGAAAAGGCGATCTTGGAAGTTGAGGATTTCAAATACGCAATCTCGCAGTACGCGCAAACGACGATGCGCAACATTGTAGGAGAGGTATCGCTCGATGAGCTTCTTGCGAATCGTGAAAAACTCGCGGAGCGCATTCGAGAGATCGTGGATAAAGAAACCGACGCGTGGGGACTCAAAGTCAGCAACGTAGAATTAAAAGACGTCTCTCTTCCGGGAGATATGGAGCGCACGATCGCAAAGCAAGCGGAGGCGGAGCGCGAGAAGCGCGCCGTCATCATCAATTCCGAAGGCGAACTTGCTGCGGCGGAGAATATGGCGGCGGCGGCGCGGATCCTCGCATCCTCGGACGGCGCGCTTCATCTGCGCACCCTGCAATCGATCAACGACATTTCCTCCGATCAATCCAATACGGTCATATTTGCCGTGCCCCTTGAATTGCTCAAGTCATTTTCGGGTTTCGCCAAGTACCTCAACAAGAAGGCAGAGTAATATACTACAGGCATGAATGCAGTGCTTCATACAAGTGCGGGTGATATCACGTTGGAACTTTTTGAGACTGACGCGCCAAAGACGGTCGCTAATTTCGTAAAGCTTGCGAAGAGCGGTTTCTACGACGGTACGAAATTTCATCGCGTCATAAAAGATTTTATGATCCAGGGCGGAGACCCACTGACCAAAGATGAGGCACAGATGGCGCGGTGGGGGACCGGAGGTCCGGGCTATACATTTCCCGATGAGATTAATGCTCCCGGTTTGTCTAAGAGCGAAGCGATTAGTGACAAACCGCAGTCCTTTAGGGCGAACAACCGAAATGATGTCGGAACCATTTCTATGGCAAACGCGGGACCCAACACCAACGGCAGCCAATTTTTCATCAATGTAAAAAACAATGATTTCCTCGATAGGAAGCACACTGTCTTCGGCCGCGTGAGTGCCGGCATGGATGTGGTGCACGAGATTGAAGCCACGGAAGTCGATGGGAGAGATAAGCCGGTTGTGCCCATGGTGATCAAAGGCATCTCGATCGCTTGAGTTATTGCAGGGATACGGTAGGTTCTCTGCATGGCAGAAGAAATAATTGTTCGATTCGAAGACGTTTCATTCGAGCATGGGCCACGTAAGTCTATTTTGGATGACGTTTCTTTTTCTATTCGACGCGGAACGAAGACGACCCTCATGGGGCAAAATGGTGCAGGGAAGAGCACGCTCTTCGCGCTCATCACGGGAGCGGTACAACCTGAAGAAGGCGATATTCATATTGATAAGGGGCTTTCTATTGCTATTGCGCGGCAGGTAATACCGCGCAGTGAAATGGATCTCACCGTGCGGGAATTTTTCCAGAAGGTCTTTCCAAAAAAGATGTACGACATTGATCCGCGTATCGACGAAGTGCTGGAGGTCGTTAATTTGAAAGGCCATGCAAAAGTTCACGACCGAATCATTAAGTCATTTTCCGGTGGCCAGCAGGCGCGGCTTCTCCTCGCTTCAGCGCTTATTCAAAAACCCGATCTGCTACTTCTTGATGAGCCGACCAATAATTTGGACAAAGAAGGCATTGCGCATCTCACACAGTTTCTCGTCGAGTATCCAAAGACTTGCATGGTTATTTCTCACGATTCCGATTTCCTCAATGCATTTACCCACGGCGTCTTGTATCTCGATGTACACACCCACAAGCTTGAGCAATACGTTGGCAATTACTTCAATGTGGTGGAGCAGATAAAAGCACGAGTGGAAAAGGAGAACATGAAAAATGCTCAGCTCCATAAGACCATCATCGCCAACAAAGAGAAGGCAAACTTCTTTGCGATGAAGGGAGGGCAATTGCGCTTAGTCGCCAAGCGTATGCGCGAGAAAGCAGCGGAAGCAGAAGAAAGCATGGTTGATGTGCGTCGCGAGGACAAGACGATCAAGTCATTTCACATTCCATGTCCTCCCAATCTAACCGGCGAAATGCTGCGAATCACCTCGTACAAAACGATTAAGAACCATAAGCCTGTCGTACACAAGAAAACACTTTCACTCCGCAAGAATCAGCATCTTCTCCTCAAAGGTCCCAATGGGATTGGAAAGTCGACACTTCTTGAGGCGCTCGCAAGCGCGGACGCGAACCCAGTAGGCGAATCTGCTGATTCGGGCGCGACGATCACAAAGGGCGTAAAAGTCGGCTACTATCGACAGGATTTTTCAAACCTCGATTTTGAATCCACAGTCCACGATGTCTTGATGGCAGTCATGGCTAAGCAGATTGAGGAGAGCATGCGACGCGTCGCGGCAGGATTTTTGATCTCAGATGAACTGATCCATGCAAAGATCGGGCATTTATCTGAAGGCCAAAAAGGGCTTGTCGCCTTCGCGCGACTCGTTCTCCTCCAGCCCGCGCTTCTCATTCTCGACGAGCCCACCAATCACATTAACTTCCGACACATTCCTATCATTGCAGAAGCGCTCGATTCGTATGAGGGCGCGATGATACTCGTCTCCCACGTACCTGAATTTGTGGCAAAGATCCGTATTGACGAAGTACTCGATCTTGAGAAGTGATCGATCCTATATCTCGTCGTTTTTGATTCGGCGGCGAAGGAGAGCGGCCTGTGCGTTGAAGAAGTGCAGGTTGTGATACGAAGCGAGCTTCATGCCGGTGAGTTCTTTCATTCTCATTAGGTGACAAATGTAGGAGCGCGTGTATGTCTTGCAGATATCGCATTTGCAGGCGGCGTCCAGGGGCTTCTTATCGGTCAAAAACTTTCGGTTACGAATATCGAGGCGACCCTTTGATGTGAAGATAACGCCGCGCCTGGCGTAGTGCGTCGGAGCGATGCAGTCAAAGGTGTCGCCGCCAGCCGTTGCGATGTACGGGAAATCCTCGGGATGTCCGACACCGAGCACATGTCGCGGCTTATTCTCCGGGAGCTCGTCATTCACTTTGATCAACATTTTCTTCAAAGCGTTTTTGTCGTAGCCGAATTCGCCTCCGATCCCGAAGCCGTCGAAGGGAAGCGCGCCGATTATTTGTGCACTCTCAATGCGCATCTGCGCGAAGCCTCCACCCTGCACGATTCCGAAAAGCGCCTGATTTTTGGAAGTGCGAGTATCGAGGCAGGTCTTCGCCCATCTGTGTGTCCGATCAAGTGATTGCCGCATATATTTTTCATCTGCAAGAGGTGATGGGCATTCATCGAAAGCAAGCATAATATCAGCGCCCAGCGCTTCTTGAATGTGTATTGATTTTTCAGGGCTAAGGAACAAGGCCGTACCGTCGACAGGGGAGCGAAAATGGACTCCATCTTCAGTTATCTTCAGAGAGCGAGGTTGCGTGCCTTCAGCGATTGATCGCTCCGGTTCTTCTTTTAATATTTTCCCCACTCCATGATCCGTACCAAATCCGAGACTAAACACTTGGAATCCGCCGGAATCCGTCATAAGCGGCCCCTTCCAATTCATAAATGAGTGAAGTCCGCCCATTTTCTTTACAATCTTTTCTCCTGGCGCTACATGCAGGTGATACGTGTTGCAAATAAGTACCTGCGAGCCCGCGGTAAGAATTTCATCGCTCTCAAGCGTTCGCACTGTCGCGCGCGTTGCAACGGGGATGAAGCTCGGAGTCTCGATATCGCCGTGCGGCGTTGAGATCACGCCGAGTCGCGCTCGGGATTTTTTGGAGCGTTTCAATATTTTGAAGCTGAACATAGTTAGAGACCGAGGGCCTTTAAAAAGTCATTCAACTCGTTTCCTTCGATATCACGGTACTCACCGGGCTTTAATCCGCGGAGCTCAATATTCATAATTCGTTTTCTGTGTAGGGAGATTGCGCTCTGCCCAAACGCGCCGCACATTCTGCGTATCTGATGCTTCTTTCCTTCGGTGAGAATAATTGAGAATTTTTTGTCTCCAAGAATTGTTACCTGCGAGGGCTTGGTCACATAGCCGCCGATATCCACCCCTTTTTCCATATCTTCTTTAAACGAAGCGGGGAGTGAGTGAAGACAGGAAACCTCGTATTCTTTTTCGTGATCAGTATCGGGATTGAGGAGTGGTTCAACGATCCGTCCATCATCGGAGAGGATAATAAGGCCGTACGAATCTTTATCGAGTCTGCCTACGGGGAATACATCTTTTACCGGCAGAATATCCTCTATCTCTTCTTCATTCTCTTGTGCAGAGTGCGTGATAATGCCGCGCGGCTTATTGTACGCGAGATATCGGTATTTCTTCTGTCGCCATTTCACTTCGACGACATCCGATTCCGAAACTTTGTCTCCGAGAACCGCACGTCTGCCATTAATAACGACCTGTCCGAGCTTAATGCGCTCATCGGCTTCACGGCGTGTGCAGTATTTCTTCTGCGCCAGGTATTTATTGATCCTCATGGGATAGAGTGCTTTTTCCATATATTGAATTGAGGTAAAATCTAGACTACCACTATTCACAAGTATGGCCTATTTCACCTATATTCTCGAATGCGCCGATTCTACGCTCTATGTGGGCTGCACCAACGATCTCGAAAAACGATTGAAGCAGCACAATGGTGCAAAGGCGGGCGCGCACTACACCAAGATCCGCCGACCCGTCGTACTCAAGTATTCGAAGAAATTTCGTACCTACGCAAAAGCTCGCGCGCGTGAAGCCGAAATCAAAGGTTGGCGACGAGAGAAAAAGATGGCTCTCTTCGCCAACAAACCAACTCGAAGAGATCTTCTCTCTAGGTCCTGAACGGAGTGAAGGGCAAGAGATCAAACGTTTAAATCGTTTGGAGAAATTGGACTTGATACAAAACTCTCGTCCGCGCGAAGTAATGTCGAGCGCGGTACAATAGATGTATGTACACCTGTCCGATGCATCCGGAGGTGCGTAAGAGCGAACCCGGAAAATGTCCGGGATGCGGCATGGATTTGATCCCCGCCTCTGCAACGACTGGTGGTGAACACGCCGGGCACGACCCCGTTAGAAGCGGCACTTCTAACGGGGCAGGCATGCAGAAAATGAGCCATATGGATCACGATTCGGCTATGACGAATCCGCAAATGGCCAAGGCGATGGAGGCAGATATGCGTCGCCGGTTCTTTATCTCCCTTATTCTCTCCGTCCCTATTTTTCTCTACTCACCCGTAGGCATCAATTTTCTTGGCCTTACTCTGCCGACTCCGATTCCGGCGAATTGGATTCTTCTGATTCTAACTACTCCCATCGTCTTCTGGACTGGCTCGATTTTCATTACCGGCACCTACTACTCGCTGAAAGCTCGCAAGCTCAACATGGCAGTCTTGATCGCGACTGGCGTTCTCGCCGCATATCTCTTCAGCGTACTCTTGACGTTTATACAACCCGAAAGCGAAACCTTCTACGAAGCTGCCGCGCTTCTCGTCACCTTTGTTCTCTTTGGTCATTGGATGGAAATGAAAGCCCGCAAGGGCACATCGGATTCACTGCGTGCTCTTTTTGATCTCGTGCCGCCGAAAGCGACAGTCATACGTGGGGGGAAAGAAATTTCCATCCCGAGCGCGGAGGTCGTGCAGGGCGACATCGTCCTCTTGCGTCCCGGCGACAAGGTGCCGGTTGACGGCGAAGTGACGGAAGGAGAAAGCTCGATAGACGAATCGCTGGTCACTGGGGAGTCGATACCTGTCTCCAAAAAGGCTCGTGATAAGGTCGTCGGAGGATCGGTCAACCTCACGGGCGCTGTGCGCTTCAAGGCGACGAAGGTCGGCTCTGACACTGTGCTCGCGCAGATCATCAAAATGGTGGAAACCGCGCAAAACTCCAAAGCGCCTGGCCAGCGCATCGCCGATCTGTGGGCAGGGCGGCTCGTCATTGTCGCGGTCGGCTCTGGTATCGCCACTTTCATTGGCTGGTACTTTTTCGGCAATGCAGGTTTGCTTGGGGCGCTCACCTTTGCGATCTCGACCGTTGTCATTGCGTGTCCCGATGCCTTAGGACTTGCGACGCCAACCGCCGTTGCCGTGGGCACTGGGCTTGGCGCCAAGCACAACATCCTCATCAAAGACGCGGCAACGCTGGAGAATACTTCAAGGCTTACTGCAATTGTACTGGATAAAACCGGAACTCTCACCGAGGGAAAACCAAGGGTCACCGAGGTCGTCTCGGTCACCCCCTACACCACAGAGGACGTGCTTGCCTATGCATCGGCAGTAGAGCGAAGCTCAAACCACCCCATCAGTCTCGCCATTATTGAGGAAGCAAAGAAGCGAGGCGTAACAATCGAGAAAAAGGTGGAAAAATTCGAGTCGCTTGGGGGCTTGGGTGTCCGCGCTGTTGCCGACGGTAAAACAGTCATCGCAGGGACAGAACGTTTGATGCAGCAAAGCAACGTTGACCTCTCGCCTCTCAAAAACGAGATCGATCGCTTACTGAGTACGGGTAACACCATTAGCATCGTGGCGATCGACGGCAGAGTTGCAGGAGCAATTGGTGTGGCTGACACGGTGCGTGACTCCGCAAAAAGGACAGTATCAAAACTCAAAGAAATGGGTTTGGAGGTTGTCATGATCACAGGTGACCATGAGCAAGTCGCCAAAGCTGTTGCAGAACAACTTGGAATTGAACGCTACTTCGCACAGGTGCTTCCCGAAGAAAAAGCCAAGTATGTGAAGAAACTTCAGGATGAAGGCAAGAATGTCGCCATGGTCGGCGACGGCATCAATGACGCTCCGGCACTCGCACAGTCGGACATCGGCATTGCCATAGGAGCTGGAACCGATGTGGCGATTGAGACCGGAAACATCGTCCTTATGAAATCAGATCCATACGACATCGTGGCTGCAATCCGTCTGTCCAAAGCAACTGTCACGAAGATGAAGCAAAATCTCTTTTGGGCTGCTATTTACAACGTGCTTGCGATTCCCGTCGCCGCAGGAGTATTTTACACATCACTTGGCTTGTCGCTACGACCGGAGATCGCCGCTCTCTTGATGTCCGCCTCCTCGATCATCGTCGCGACAAACGCGGTACTGCTCAAACGGGTGGAACCGAAATTGAAACTATGATTACCTCTCGACTTAAAACTATCTTTGCTCTCTCGATTCCGCTTTTCATTGCCCATGGGATTGAGGAGATACTCACGGGGTTTTACGCGGTGGACGCATGGGACGCATATCTGTTTCAGCCTTTCGCACAACTCCCATTACACGGTGTTATGTTTGTAACTTTTCAGCTTATGTTGTGGCTGTTACTGGTGGTCTTCTTAGTACTTCTATTGGGCGAGAAGTGGCGCTTCCGCCTGCTTGCGGTTATTGGTGTCGTGTATATTTTTGAACTCCACCATCCAATCAAGGCACTGCTTGCAGGAGGGTACTACCCGGGCCTTATTACTTCACTTCTATTTCCAATCCTCGCTTTCTTCTTTTGGAAAGAATGGATAAAAAATTATCAGGGTTTTTCACACAATAAATAATATGTGTTTTTCAGCCGCAGCAAGTTTTGCAGCAGGAGGGGCGCTCAGCGTAGCCGGAGGTTTGACGTTGGCGAAAGTGAAGACGAAGACCGAGCTGCCATTTGCCAGCGTCCCACTTTTGTTTGGAGTCCAGCAAGCAATCGAGGGAGCAGTATGGCTTTCTTTCGGTTCTCCCGTTTTGAACACGATAGCAACATACGCATACTCGATGTTTTCTCACGTGCTGTGGCCGATATTCGTTCCGTTCTCGGTTTTGATGATAGAGACAGATCCGACTCGGAAAAAGATTCTGCGCCTATTCTCATTTGCTGGTCTAGCGGTCGGGTTGTACCTTCTCTTCTTCATTCTTGTGGATCCGGTCACTGCACACATCGTCAACAACAGCATTGCCTATCACTCGCCACATCTGTACGCGTATCTCATAATGGCTCTCTACTTGATAGCGACGTGCGGAAGTTGCCTCGTTTCGAGCCACAAAATAATCAATATCTTTGGAGTCGTTCTATTTATTTCTTTTGCCATTGCGGCATGGTTCTTTACCGAGACGTTCTTTTCCGTCTGGTGCTTCTTCGCCGCAATTCTCAGCATCATCGTGTACTGGTATTTCCAAAGCAACGCTGTGGGCCGAGTGCCTGGTCGAAACAACGTGTCACTAGAATAATAATCACTAATAAAAATATATGAAACTATCAAAATTAATGCATGTTGCGAGCGTTATCGTCGGGCTTATCGGAGTCGTCACCTTTCTCATTGCCGTGTTCGGTAACGCGGAGACGACCTTCGGCATCACAAAAGCTGACGCACTTGCGTGCAGCGCCATTCTCATCCTCATCGCTATTTGGACTCAAATTGGGACGATACACCACATGATGCTTGAGAGGAAAGGAGAAATTGTCTAAGAATGAGTCCTTCTGTTATTATCAACATGTAAGGTGGAATCAAACTATATATGAAATACTCATCAGTAATGCATGCAACGATGATCTTCGCGGGCATAGTGGGCGGGCTCGCGTTAGTCGGTGCTTGGATCGCGGGCGAGAGTGGGGCATTTCTTGGGTTGTCGGCGGGTGTGCTCTATACGAACGCGCTCAATTTGCAGGTCGTCGCCATTGGCGCCGGAATATGCACGCTGGTTCGTCGACAGATGGAGAAAGAAAACCCAGGTTCATTTTTCTAGACAATGGGTGTAAGCACACAGTGGTATGTCATCACCGGAGGCCCGAGCTCCGGTAAAACGACGACCGTCGACATACTGAAAGCGAGGGGATATACAACCACAATCGAG
The DNA here is from genome assembly GCA_964520015.1 of uncultured Candidatus Saccharibacteria bacterium. GTDB lineage: Bacteria > Patescibacteriota > Minisyncoccia > Phycocordibacterales > UBA2100 > UBA10103. The sequence goes on along the minus strand of CAZFMA010000038.1, from coordinate 22,157 downwards.
CATGCGCGGCATTACATTGACACAGAGCGCGTTACGGGCAAAACCACTGAAGAGATCCGGGCAAACCAGGTTGCATTCCAGCAGGGGGTTCTCGACATGCAGGTCCAACAAGAAAAAAAACTTTCAAAAAATGACATCGTGTTTCTCGACCGTGCGATACCGGATGCGCTTGCATACTACCGTTTTCAGAATCTTCCTGAAGATGAAAAACTTCGGAATGCGCTCCGGGAGGTGTCGTATAAGAAAGTGTTTATATTGGATCCGCTTCCTTTGGCACCTGATTATGCCCGTACCGAGGATGAAGCAGCGCAGAAGAAAATCCACGCACTGCTTACCGAGGTGTATGAGTCTCTTCCCTTCCCGGTGATCCACGTGCCGGTACTTCCACCCGAGGAACGTGTGGATTATGTTTTGAAAAACCTTTAGTCTATGTCAAAATTGACCCATTAGTTAGTGCGGTAAGATGTAGGCATGATGTGCGTCTTATAAAGTTAAGGTCCATTAATAATCAATTTTTAATATGAATACAAAAGTACTCGCTGCGCTGATCGCGCTCGTTGTCCTCGGTGGAGGAGCATATTATTTCCTAGGCACCGGTAGAGAAGATCGTCTTGCAGGAGAAGATATTGGTAGTTCGACTACTGTCGGCATGAGAGCCGAAGAAAATATGGTTGTCGTTTCCGAACAGCGTCCGGGTACGAGTATTACCGGATCTCTCATGTATCTTGCAACTTCGGGGTACCTTGTTATCCATGAAGACAACGTTGGTGAACCGGGCGCAATACTCGGTTCGAGCGCACTTCTACAGGCAGGAGAGAGTTCGAATGTACCGGTCACGCTCTCTCGCGCTACGCGCGACGGCGAAAAACTGCATGCCATGCTTCACTTCGAAAAGGGTGGCAATGCTACATTCACAGCCGCGGAGGATACCCCCGTTCCGAGTCGCTTAGGAGGCCCGATCAGCGGATGGTTTGAGATATCGTCAGACGCGTCCGCCGATACACCCATTAGCATCTGATCAGCCGCCCCCCAACTTGCATTCAGGGCGCGTCGGTATAGAGTTACTACATGAATGTGCGTACGTACACGCCTCTTTTGCTCGCAATTGTTGTAATTGTGGCGGTACTTGGAATGCCCGTCCTGCTCGCAAGCCCGATGCATCAGGAAATCGGATGTCCATTCATGTCCGGACAGACCGCAATATGTACCTCCACTGTCCTCGAACATCTGCGTCACTGGCAGACAGCATTTGCGACCATTCTCGCGGAGCTGCTTTTGATCGCCGCGCTCGCTCTCGCTGTCATGCGGCAATGGCGTCTTTCGTTACCGGAGAAGAGATGTGAAAGAATACGACCGCGAAGCCGCACGCCCGATAGACCGACGCTTCTGCAGGAACTTTTTTCGCAGGGATTACTTAACCGAAGGGAATCATATCGTTTCTAGATTGTGCGATTAGAAATTATCTGGAAATGAATGTATGAAAAAAATATTGATTATCGGCGGTGTCGTCATAGCCCTCCTTCTGGGTGGGTCGTTGTGGACGAGATCGTTGGAGAGTAATAACGTCGATGTTATCTCGCGCAACGGCCTGCATTGGCATCCGACCCTCACAATCTACGTGAAAGGGGAAAAGCTTGAGATCCCGCAGAATATCGGACTTGGCGCGGTGCATCAGCCGATGCACACGCACGATGACCTGCCGATCATTCACCTCGAGTTAAGCGGACTTGTGCGTACAGAGGATGTAATACTCGGACAGTTCTTCAAAAATTGGGGGAAAGACATTCGCTCGTTCGGACAGAATATGCGCATGACGGTGAATGGCGTTCTAAATACCGAGTACGAGAATTACATGATGAACGACGGTGATGCGATCGAATTGCACTACGAGTAATAGGAGTGAGCTTAAAAAATAACACTATACGTATGAACAAAAACATACTTGGAATAGGAGCCATTATACTTATCGTGGGTCTCGGCGTAGGGTACGTGGTCGGCGGAAGTAATCGGGGGGTAGGAGGCAATCACATGATGGGGGATGGCTCCATGATGGGTCAAAACGTCGATCAGCACTTCATCGTACAGATGATCCCGCATCACGAGGGAGCTATCGCGATGGCAAAGGTCGCGCTGGAGCGCTCGAAGCGTCCGGAGATCATCTCCCTTGCAAACGGAATTATCGAAGCACAGCAGAGAGAGATAGACGACATGACTAAATGGTACAAGGCGTGGTTCGGCTCCGTGCCACCGGAGGGTGGTATGGGCCTGCCTGCGCAGGCAGGGATGATGCACATGAGTGGGATGGAAGGCGATATTGAAGTCCTTAGATCCGTAGCTGCAACCGACTTCGATCGCGAATTCGTCCAGCAAATGATCCCGCATCATGAAATGGCTATCATGATGGCGAGTATGTTGCAGGCATCGACCGAGCGCGACGAAATGAAACAGCTTGCCGACAACATCATCACATCGCAATCACGTGAAATAGACATGATGCGCGGCTGGCTGAAAGCTTGGTACGGACAGTAATCACAGGGACTGAAGACACCCTGCTCCGCGCCAAAGCGGGGCAGGCCGTCGGAGCGGCATGAAGCCCGCTCAGAATGACATTCTGATCAATCTCGCACGGTGACGGACGTCCCTATATCTGTCCATAGATAGAGTACGCGCGCCTCCTCAAGTGGAAGATTCACACAGCCGTGCGACCACTGTTCTCCAAAGCTGTTGTGCCAGTAGGCCCCATGAATGGTTCCGCCCTGATAGGTGAAGTATAAGTTCCACGGCACGCCGGGGAGATCATAGTATTGATCACTAATTCCCGGCAATGGTCCCTGCATGTAGCGTGTCGGAGTTTTTTTGTAGACGGTGAATGTGCCGCGCGGCGTTGGCGTGAGATCGAGTCCGGAAGATATGTGCACCTGCATAAAGAGCGTGTCGCCCTCGTACGCATAGAGCATTTGTTCGGAGCGATCTACAAGAATGCGCTTCGTGCTTAAAGCGCTTGTTTCCCCGAGAGAATCGATAACCCCTTCGTCCGTGAACGGGCGCACGTATTCGCCGGCAACATACCATTCTCCGCCTACGCGCTCCGGATATCGGATCGGTTCATCAAACACGACTCGATACCAGGTGCGTCCGCCATGCTCGACTGGCTCTGCAGTTTTCAGAATTACGCCCGTGCGCAATCGCGTTACAACTGGGTACTCTTCGCCGGGGCCGGAGCGGACTCTGACACACGTGCCTTCAAAGTAGGGTCCACAACTGTCAATTATTTCTATGTATTGAGAAAGCTCCGTAGAAGTAGTAGGTACTACCCGCGCCATCTCATCTATTTGTTCTGCCGAAACCACGGCTGCAGCCGGCATCGCATTCTTTATAACAGTTTGAAGGGTGATATCGATCGTAAGCACGGTTACAGCTGCCGCCAAAAGCACCAGAAATACCCTTTGCTGCAAACGCGGATTCATGCCGCTATTCTAGGCATTTTAAGATTGTGTACAACTAGAGCATGTTTGAAAACCTCGCTTCGTGAGCGGGCCTCCTCGGGGTCGCTGTCTGCGCGTGTTCGCGCAGCGCTCGGTCTCGCCGCCGTCGCGGCTGTGAAGACCCCGAAGAGGCTCGCCCCCTCGCTCCGGTCAAACGTTTTCAAACATGCTCTAGGTCGGTTTTATGAGTGCTTTCTTGCTTGGGTAGGGGGTGTATACCCTGTAGTGAATTTTGGCAACGCGCGAAGCGCAGGAAGAAACTATTGCCAAAATCTACTACGGTGTATACTCCACGTATATGAAAAACACCTTGCGTGTGCCGGTTTTACTCATGGCATTGGGATTGGTGTGCGTGCCGCTTATTTCTAGTGCCGCTGAATTCAGAACCGGAGACCAGCCGTCGTTTCCATTGGGAGAGACGATTACAGATGATTTGTACATGGCAGGTGGGAATGTGACAAGTGACGGCACAGTACGGGGGGACCTCGTTGCTACCGGTGGCACACTCATCATAAATGGTCCGGTTACTGCCGATCTCATGGTTGCGGGAGGAAATATAACAATTCTCGGAAACGTTGGAGATGATGTGCGCGCGGCAGGTGGGAATATCTTGATCCAAGGAGCGGTTGTCGGTGATGTCCTCGTTGGTGGTGGGCAAGTGAATGTGGGTGGTCCGCGCATCGGAGGAGATGTCACGATCGGGGGAGGCATGGTGCGCATGGACGCGCCCGTAGGAGGGGATGTGAAGATCGCGGGAGGACAGGTGCGCATCAATTCGGTGATAACTGGCAATGTTGAAATTCATGCAGAGGAAGTGACGCTCGGCCCGAAGGCAGTCATCAATGGTAATTTCATCTATAGCGCAACGAAGCCGGTGACGATGGAAGAAGGCGCCATAGTCCGCGGTGAGACGACGTATACAGAACAGCCTGATGTCCGCAGTGCCGCCAAAGCGGGCCTTCTCGCCCTTGCCTCCTTCCTGTTCCTCAGTAAATTCCTCATGATACTCGTCGGTGCGTTTGCCCTGTGGCTCATGTTCCGCCGATTCTCGAATGAATTGGTCACCGTGGCTGCTGCAAAACCGTGGGCTTTGATGGGAAGAGGGCTTATCTTTCTCATCGTTACGCCTATCGTCTCTGTCGCGCTTCTCTTTACGGTCGTCGGGATTCCTCTCGGAGCGATCGGACTTCTTGCCTTCGCAGCTGCGATGATCGCGGTGTGTCTCGCTTCTCCGATTGTACTCGGGAGCATCGTCCACAAATGGATATTCAAGCCCGCACAGTATGAAATCTCGTGGAAAACTATTTTGCTCGGGGTGGTTCTGTATTTTCTAATCGGACTTATTCCGTTCATTGGAGGTCTCGCATTGTTTGCTCTCATGCTCCTCGTCATCGGTGCTGCAATCAAGATCAAAATGGATGCTCTCAAGGAGTGGCGGTAGGGTAGGTTATAATTAAGCAATGCGTTTTGCTGTCGCGCTCCTCTCGTCGTTTATCATTCTTGGTACTATAAGTCTCGCTGCTGCCTACTATTACGACGACTCTGTTGTTATTGAAATAGGTGATGGCGTACCGCAGCCCCCATCGGACGATGAACCATCTGGTGGTGGATCAGTGCCGGGTGGAGGCGGGAGTAGCGGAGGAAGTTCAGATACAGGAGGCATGGGCCAAGGAGGAAGCGGATCAGGAAGTGCTGGAAGTGGAACTACAGGTCAGGGCGGTAGTTCTTCTGGAGGCAGTGGTACGTCGACCAGTGGCGATATCTCTCTTGGCTCCGGTGGTGGATCGGGGGATAGTGCCCTAGACACGCTCTTTGAGCTCCTCGTCACACAAGGGGCAATTACCGGCGGGACGTGGGATCCGAACGCACCTGCCGAACCTGGATCCGGTGCCGGAGGTTCAAATGCTGCCGCTTCTGTCGGCGGGGGGACCACCATCAATGCAGCGAAATTGCGTGCCGCACTTCGAGGCAATGATAGCTTTAGAAATATTCTGGAAGATTATAGCAGTGGATATCGTTCCGGGGCGTATCGATTCTCGCCTGGTCGGAGCTTCGGCCTCTTCGGTGCCTCAGCCATACTTGCAGACAGTAATATAGAAGAGCTGACATTTGGCGCGACAAAGTTTGAAATAGTCTATCGCTCACGAGGCTATCTGATCGGCTTTATTCCAAAGACATTTCCCGTTCGCATTGCAATTGACCCTCAAGCGTCGGCCGCGCCGGATCGTGTGGTCCTCACGCTACCGTGGTATCGATTTATCCTTCGGAAATTATTTACAACTTCCACGCTGGCTCGCGAGATCGATGCGGTGGTGATGGCAGATGTGCCGCTCGAAACGGATACTCCTGCAGATGTGCAGGCGCGGCTTTTTGACGTTGTTTCCCTCGAACTTCAAAAGAAAGTCGGAGCGGTCAGAGTCGATCAACCCCGTTAGAGATTTGGGAAGTCTTTTGTGAAGGAAAATTCGGCGTAACTGAGGTCATTTTGATGCTCAAAAACGTAGTGAGTTCGGATGGAAGCATTGCTTCCTATCTCTAACGGGGTCAATTATAAGCCCACTGACGGTTCTCCCCATCGTCAGGTTCCTCTTTTTTTTCGTCACCCACCTTCTTCGAAGGCACGGGCGGGGATTTAGGTTTTATTGCAGCCTCGCGAGCTTTTTTGTTTTCGAGCCACTCTTGGTGTTCTGTGTCAGGCATACCATAGATGTAACCAGATTTTTTGTGTTTGTGCTAGCATGCCTTCATGCTCGTAGATGAAATAACGATTGAAGTCCATGCAGGGGATGGCGGCAGGGGTGCCGTAGCCTTTCAGAAAGTGCGCCTCGCGCGCGGGCCCACAGGAGGGGACGGCGGCAACGGCGGCAGCGTCTATTTCGAGGGAGTCTCAAATCCGAGCGCGCTCGGCGCATTCGCACACAAAAAAGTCATAGAAGCGGAGAAAGGAAAGGACGGTCGTGGGCAATTTCTCGACGGTCGCGGGGGAGAAGATCTTGTACTCAAGATTCCTATCGGGACGCGGATACAGAATATAAGCACCGGCTTTGTGCAAGAAATGGAAACGGTTGGGCAGCGCATACTGGCTGCGGGGGCGGGGATTGGGGGAAGAGGGAATTTCAAATTCCGTTCCGCCGTCAACACAACCCCGATGGAAGCTGAATCCGGTTTGAAAGGCGACGTGGGTCACTATCGGCTTGAGCTTCGTCTTATCGCGGACGTTGGATTTGTCGGCCTTCCGAACGCCGGTAAATCGAGTCTTCTCAATGAACTCACGGCCGCCAAGAGCCGCGTCGCCGCTTATGCCTTTACCACGCTCGAGCCGCACCTCGGCGCGTACTATGAACTCATTCTTGCCGATATTCCGGGACTGATAGAAGGGGCGTCGGGAGGAAAGGGCTTGGGCGTGAAATTTCTGAAACACATTGAACGCACGAAAGTCCTCTTTCATCTTATTTCCGCCGAGTCGGATGATCCGGTTCGCGACTATGAGATCATTCGCAAAGAACTTGAGACCTATAATTCGCAACTCTTGAAAAAAATAGAATTTGTATTTCTCACAAAAACAGATACAGTTACGCCGGAAGAAGTAAAGGAAAAGATGCAGGCGCTCAAGAAAAAGAAATTAAAACCCGTTCCCATTTCTATCCTCGACGAGGAGAGCATGACGGAAGTGAAAAAGATACTCAATAAGATTAAGGACGGAAGATAAGTCACGGGCCGATTAGCAAATTGATTGTCGGCGCCGAATTTCATTGCATCCGTTATTTGTCGGTGCCTCTGTTGATTCCTCTATTGCTCCCTCGATTACTTATACACATACGTCATATTCCTTAAAACATCCGATCGTGATAATTAAGGAATATGGGCGTGCTTGAAATTGAAGTTCGGAAACGGAGACGACGAGGCCAGATACAGCATGCGGTGCTTGCAACTATCGGTGTTGCCGGGGTTCTCCTTGTGGCAATGGCAGCACCCAATGCGCTACAACTTCTTGGGGGTTTCGGGCGCAACAAGTATCGCTTTACAAACCAAGCAAAAACAGCACTTTCTCGTCTCGCGAGCAAAAGACACGTCATCTTCGTTGAGAAGAACGGTGCTCGTTATGCGCGTATTACCGAAGCGGGGAAACGGGCGCTCATACTCGAAAGCCATAAGTTTGGCCTACTAGCGGTTCCCCGTCGATGGGACAAACGTTGGCGAATTATTATATTCGATATACCGGAAAAACGCAGAACCGTTCGCGATAAGCTTCGAATGTTCATGCAATCGTGCGGATTTTATCGTTTGCAGGACAGCGTGTGGGTGTATCCACACGATTGCGAGGATCTCATTGCTCTGCTCAAGGCTGATCTAAAGATCGGTGCTGCAGCTTTGTATTTGATTGTTGAACAGGTGGAGAACGACAAGCATCTGAGGCATCATTTCAATGTATAGAATTACAACGAAATGACACTCGTTCAATATTCCTTATCATATACGACCGTGAGAGGTAAGGAATATATGCCACTAAAAACCCACAAGAATCAAGGAAAGAATATAAAAGGCCCAGAAGCGATTCCCGTATCGATTCTTGAGGCTCAGAGCCTTGGGAAAATAGAAAAGATACTCAATAAGATTAAGGACGAAAAGATAAAACCTCGCTAAATACTATTTCCGGCGACGAAGCCGGTGGTCCAGCAGAGTTGAAGCGAGTAGCCGCCGGAGGGGCGGTTGATATGCAGGACGTCGCCGGTGAAATAGAGATTCGGGACTTTGAGTGAGCGCATGGTGCGTGTATCGACTTCAGTAAGTGGCACTCCACCGTCGGAGACGATCGCACGATCGTATCCCATGAGTCCTTCGATCGTCGCGGGCGCACCTTTCAATAGATGCACAAATCGTTTGCGATCTTCCTTGCTCAAACTATGAGCTTTGAGGGTCGGATCAGGCAAATTCAAAAGCGATGCATACGCGCGGCCCATTCCTGCAGGCACGATCTCGTCGATAACATTTTTGAAATTCTTATTTTTATTTGTTTCAATTGTCGCGAGGACGCGCTTTTCAAGATTGGCGAAATCAGTGTCGGGAAACGTATCAATCGTAGTAGTGACCACTCCGCCCGATAGTAATAGATCGCGGACCAAGTGAGCAGTGTTTAAGATAAGAGGACCCGAAAGTCCGAAGTGTGTGAAAAGTAGCCGACCCTTTTTTGCGAAGTGTCGTTTCCCATCTACAAAGAAAGTAATTTTCATTTCCGGCAAGGTAATGCCCGCGAGTTTCTTGATCCATTCATTGCGTACGCGAAGTGGCACAAGGGTTGGCGTTGAAGGGACGATGCTGTGCCCGAGCTCCGTGAGCCAACCGAATGCATCTCCCGTGGAGCCGGTCTCTGGGTGGGATGAACCGCCCGTGGCGATAATGAAATTGTCGGCCGTATAGGTGCCGCTAGATGTAACAGCCCCAACCACGCGGCCATTTTCTGACAGAAGTTTTCGTACCGTGGTTTTTGTGAGAACTTTGACTCCCACCCGCGCGAGATATTTCTTAAGTACTGCGGTCACATCGGGAGCTTTTTGGGTCGTCGGGAAAGCACGCTTCCTAGCTTCCACGACGAGCGGCAATCCGCGAGCGGTAAAAAAATCAAACGTGCTCTGCATGCCGAACTGCGAGAACGGGGAGTAGAGGAATTGCTGGGCAGCGCCATAGTTTTTGAGCAGTACATGCACATCCAATTCGGCATTGGTGATATTGCACCTGCCTCCACCTGTGATGTCGAGCTTTTTCCCTAATGCCGCGTTTTTCTCAATGAGTAAGACCGATTTCCCGCGCTCAGCCGCCCGCCCGGCCGCCATCATGCCAGAGGGACCGCCACCGACTACGATAACGTCGTATTTTTTACCCGCGCTACTCATAAGGGAATGTATAGCAGGATACAGCACGTGAAGCGAGACCTATTTGACCGAACGGAGTTTAATTGAAATAGTTGATTAAGATCGTGCAACGCTCGCAACGGGAGAACGGATATGAGCATGGGTTCTCGGTCTCGAGAAGTCGTTGAAGAACTTCGGGGTCGCTGGTCGATATACGTTACACCGCCCAACTGGTTCCGTCATGTTCTGAACGTAGTCACCGCCCTTGCCTTCTTCTTGGGCGTTCTGGCTCTAGGCAGATGGGCAGCTGACGGGAGCGTATCACAGCCCGAGATGGTTGTGGGTATTTTCTTCCTGTCACTATCCGCTGCCTTGGGACGCTGGAAGCTCTACCGCAGAGCCTATCCCCAAGACAGGGTGCGAGTCTGGAAGGAGCTCCGCCGGGGCGACATCTATGCGGGCATTGCCTACTTGCTGGGCGCACTCGTGAGTCTCGTCGTCATGCTGTGGTTCCAACTCAGCAGAGGAACTCCCGGCCCAAAGGGAGTATCGATTGAGGCGATGGTGAGCCTCGTCGTCGGGATGGTGTGCCTCTGGGCATTCCTCCTTACCGTGAGGGCCGTGCATGGGCCCAGGGGGTCAGGCTAGACCTCTACAAACGGGGGCGGAGTCAGGGAGACTCCGCCCCCGAACTACATCATTGATTTATCGTGGAAGTGTGGTATTGTTGCGCCCCATGCATATCCCGACGAAAACATTTCAGAAGAATGGACGATGGATAGAGAAGCCCAGCACTACCAAGGTTTCAGTCTGTGGCTGCAAAAACAAGTACATCAAAACGCGCGAAAACCAGAAACAGTGCATCAAGTGTATTTATAAAGGTGCGCGCGTGTAGTATAGAGCCTCTCTTTCCTGTTACAGTAATAATCTCTCTGCACACACGTCAGTTGCAGGACCAAAGACATACATGGAAAAGCTGAAACGACTTACTGCGTATCTTGCTCCCGGCGCTTTGTATTTTGCTGTTGCGATTTTTGCAATCATCATGATCTTTGTACGCGAGCCCTTGGGGCTTCCTGGAGTAGACTATCTTGCAGAAATTGCCAAAGGATTTTTTGACCGCTACGGCCTCATCACACTCTACGTCTCTGCGCTTATCGAAAGCCTTTTTATGGTGAGTTTCTATTTCCCGGGCTCTCTCGTTGTCATCTTGGCAATCCTCGTTTCTGACAGAAGCATTCCCGCGCTCGGCATTGTTGTCCTTATCGCGTGGGCGAGTGTGCTTACCGCGACAGCTATCAATTATTGGCTCGGAAGGGAAGGTTTCTATAGAATTTTACTTAAACTCGGATCACAGGACATGGTGCACTCCATGCAGGCGTGGCTTGATCGGCGCGGCCGCTGGGCCGTATTTTTCTCGGGAATACATCCGAACATACTTGCGATTACAAATATCTGCATGGGCATCGCGCGCGCCGGATTTTTGAAAACGCTAATGCTCTCTTTCGTCGCAATAGCATTCTGGATACCGATACAGGTCTACATCCTCGGCTTTGTGTTGCCGGATCCCAAAGAGAGCACGGCGCTCTTGCAGTGGATCATCGTGGCAGGGATCGTCTTTCTCGGCGTGCGTGCGGTGCGCAAAAAGCAGAAAGAAGGTGTACACTCAGCAGACGCTGTGTATGAATCCCGTTAGAAGCCGCGGACGACTCATCATTATCTTGCGTATGCAATCAACCCTTATCAACGATAATACGGTAGACGCGGGACATGGTATTTCCGCGTCCTGCTTCTAACGGGATGAAAAGACACATCAAAAAAACTGCGCTTATAGTGGTCGGAATATTCTTTATCATTGTGGGCATTATCGGCCTCGCGCTTCCGTTTCTGCAGGGATTATTGTTTATCGCGATTGGTCTTATTCTTCTCTCAATCGCATCCTCTCGCATACGCACGTGGATTGAATCTCATACGAGACGCTTTCCCAAAGTTCACGCAGCTTTCGAAAAACTAGAAAAATGGATACTCAAAATTGTCGGCCCGCTCGATCCTGAACACTAAACTGCTGATAAAACGGGGTAGACCCCGCAGTGAATGTTGGCGACAGTTTCTTCCTGAGAATAATATAGTTTCCTTGTTCACAAACAACGATGCCATTCAAGATTTCCCTACCAACTGCGCCTCGCGCATCGCCAACATCTACTGACGGGGTAGAATATAGAGCGTGACGAATTGGTATACACGACCGGTACCGTTGGTGCTTGATGAGCTTCGCTCCAGCGAGTTTGGATTGAGTGTGGGAGAAGTGACACGGCGCTTGCGCGAGGGTGGCGCAAACACGTTGCCCGAGAAAAAGCCCGATACGGTGTGGCAAATATTTTTGCGCCAGTTCAAAAGTCCGCTTATCTATCTGCTTCTCGGAGCCGCCGGAATTGTCCTTGCCATGGGAGAAATTGCAGACGGAGGGATCATCCTTGCGGTGTTGCTTTTTAATGCGATCGTCGGAACCTTTCAGGAAGGCAAAGCACAAAATACGCTTCGCGCGCTCAGGCGTCTCGTCGAGACGAAGGCAATTGTCCTGCGTGAGGAAAAAGAATTAATCATTCCGGATAGTGAAGTAGTAGTGGGAGACATCCTCATTCTTCCGGAGGGAGCGAAAGTTGCGGCGGATGCACGGCTTATTCTTGCGCGAAATCTTCGTACCGACGAATCTTCCCTCACGGGAGAATCAGAGCCGGTAGATAAGATCGACGGAGTACTCACTGGAAAAGATCGGCAAACTGCGGATCAGACCAACATGGTGTGGAAAGGGACGACTATTGTCGCGGGGAGCGGCAAGGCGATTGTCGTTGCAACGGGTGTGAAAACAGCCATCGGCAAAATCGCACAGGCGGTTTCATCGATCAGCTCAGACGTTCCTTTGAAATCGAATATCGAACGTCTTTCGCGCGCTATCATCGTTGTCGTTTTTGCCGTCGGGCTTCTCATTTTTCTTCTGGGACTTTTCCAGGGATATTCGATCCGTACGATGTTCTCAACCGTGGTTTCGCTCGCCGTTTCTATCATTCCTGAAGGCTTGCCCATCGTAATGACCTTGGTGCTGGCGACGGGAGTGTGGAGAATGTCGAAGCGCAACGCACTAGTCAAAGAGCTCCAGGCAGTCGAAGCCTTGGGACAGGCAAATGTGATAGCAGTCGACAAGACGGGCACGATCACGCGCAACGAACTCGTCGTTCAGGAAGTATGGGTTGGCGGAGAGTCGTATCGAATTGACGGAGTAGGATACGAGCCGAAAGGTGAAATCCGGCGCAGCGATGTCGTGATTGATCCCGCGGAAAGTCCGGGGCTTTTGTATGCGGGTAAGTGCGCGGCCTTTTCGGCGACTGGTCGCGCGCTCTACTCCGAAGAAGAATCGCGCTGGCGCGTCTCGGGCGATCCCACAGAGGCGGCGCTTTTCGCTTTCGCCCAAAAGGTTGGATATCACAAAGACACATTGGAGCACGGCTCGCCTATGCTGGGAGAACTTCCTTTCGATTACAAGCTTAAGTATCACGGCACGCTCCACAATCACGAAGGCAGGAATTTTCTCACGATCGTGGGCGCGCCGGAAGAAATCTTGAAGCTCTCTCACACGATATGGCGCGAAGGCGCGCACCATTCGCTTGGGGAGAGGGAACGAGAAATCATTGAAAAGGCAGTTACCGAGATGTCTTCGAAGGGTTTGCGCGTGATTGCATTTGCTATCGACGATAATTCGCACATTTCGACACTGCAGCCGGAGCACATCGGCAAACTCACATTCCTCGGTTTATACGGCATGAAGGATGCGCTTCGCGTAGAAGTGCGAGACGCGATGAGCCGTGCGAAAGAAGCTGGAATCCGAGTCGTTATGATAACCGGGGATCACTCTCTTACGGCGCGTGCAATAGGGAAAGAGGCAGGAATCTATCAGACAGGTGATCTCGTCCTCACGGGAGCCGAGATTGATGCTCTCTCCGATCTTGAGCTCGCGGAGAAACTTGCGAAAACATCGATCTTTGCGCGCGTTACGCCAGAACACAAGCTGCGCCTCATCAATGGCTATAAAAAACGAGGAGAAATTATCGCGATGACAGGTGATGGGGTAAATGACGCGCCATCGCTTGTCGCCGCCGATCTCGGGGTCTCGATGGGCAAAATGGGAACCGAAGTTGCCAAAGAAGCCTCGGACATCATTCTCCTCGACGACAATTTCGGCAGCATTGTCTCCGCAGTCGAGGAGGGCCGCGGTATTTATCAATCAATACGGAGAGTCATTCTCTACCTCTTCAGCACAAGCGCAGGGGAGACGCTCACCCTCATCGGCGCGATGCTTCTCGGGCTTCCCATACCCTTGCTAGCGGCGCAAATCATCTGGCTCAATTTTGTCACGGATGGATTCCTCGACATGGGGCTTGCGATGGAGCCGAAAGAGCAGGGCCTGCTGAGCCGGGCATTTGCGAAGCCAAAGAAATACCTCGTGGATGGTGCCATGTTCAGAAGGATCGCGCTCGTTGCGATCGTTATGACAATCGGAACCCTCTATCTCTTCAAGGATTACGTGGGTGCAGACATGACGAAAGCATGGACGATCTCGCTTACCACGCTTGCCGTCTTCCAATGGTTCAACGCGTGGAATTGCCGCTCCGACACGAAGTCGATATTCCAAATGAATCTTTTCTCCAACAAGTACCTGATCGGCGCGACGGCGATCGTCATCGCGCTCCAAATTTTGGCGCTCCATACGCCATTCCTTCAATCAATTCTGCACACCACGCCGCTTACGCTCTACGAATGGGTAACGATAATCATAGTAGCTTCGTCCATACTCGTCGCCGAAGAGGTGCGTAAGGCGTACGCACGCTTGCGGACTCCGTAATGTTGATATGAACGCGATTCGGCAATTGGGGCATCAGATGTTTTCGTCTCTTAAGGTCCGTAATTACCGTCTCTATTTTATAGGGCAGGCATTATCGAATGCCGGCACGTGGATGCAGATTGTCGCCTTAAGCTGGCTCGTGCTTCAGCTAAGCGGCTCTGGCGTAGCCTTGGGGACCGTACTCGCATTCCGCTTTTTGCCCATGCTTATTGGTGGACCGTTTGCCGGCATTGTTGTTGATAAATTCAACAAGCGCCACATTCTCTATGTGACGCAAACATCCCTTGCACTTCTCGCGCTCATACTCAGCATACTTGTGTATACCGGCAGCATTCAAATTTGGATGCTCTACATCTTAGCGTTGATAATTGGAGTTGTCGCTACGATCGATAATCCCGCACGTCAGACCTTCGTCCATGAAATGGTGGGCAGAGATAATGTACGAAATGCCGTTGCACTGAACTCTACAAATGCAAACGTCGCTCGTGCGATCGGACCCTTGATCGCGGGTTCTCTCATTGCAACAGTGGGGATCGCTTTTTGTTTTGCAGCGAACGCCGTTTCATTCTGCGCCGTGCTTTTTATGCTCTCACGCATCCGACCCAGTGAATTACATCATGAAGAAAAAGATTCTGCCCCTATTACCAATCTGTTTGCAGGGATTATCTATGCCGCGTCGGTGCCGCTCATCCGGACTATTCTCCTTGCAATGCTCGCAATCGGTACTTTCACCTATGAATTTCAAGTTTCGCTCTCCCTTCTCGCTCAAAACACTTTCTATGGAACTGCGGCGGATTATGCTGCGCTTCTCTCTGCGATGGGAGCAGGCTCTGTTGCCGGCGGATTATACTCGGCGAGTCGGCCGACGATCACACTGCGGGAATTCGTGATAGCAGCCTTGCTCTTTGGCATTGCGATTTGCTTCACCGCCATAATGCCTACGCTCTCGCTTGCGATCATCGGGATGATTTTTGTCGGATTTTTCTCCGTTAACGTAACATCGCTCGGCAGCACGATGATTCAACTCGAATCTCTCGCTTCTATGCGTGGACGAATTATGTCGCTCTGGTCGACGGTTATTTTCGGCTCGACCGTCATCGGGGCTCCTGTTATCGGTCTCATTGGAGAGGTAGTCAATGCTCGGTGGGCACTTGCTGTAGGCGGCATAACCGCGATCCTCGCGGCAGCGTATACTGCACTCTCTCTCCAGAAGAAGCATGAGCCACAGGCGATTGTCGCGGAAGTGGAGATGGCGACAGGGGAGGAAGAGGCAAAAGAGGCCGCAAAAGCCTAGGGAACTTTGACACTTTGATATATGTGTGTTAACGTAAACGTATGAAAGGAACAAAGGCAATTACGCCTTCCGGTTCTTCGCCAAAGGGAATAAAAGTCCTCAAATTTGGGGGTACTTCCATGGGGTCCACGGAGGCAATTCGACGCGTCATCAGCATCGTGAAAAAGCCCCAGCAGGATGCACGAGTCGCAGCGGTAGTCGTCTCCGCGATGAGCGGCGTTACAGACCAATTGATAGATATTGCGTCTCGCGCTGCAGTAAAAGATGATTCCTACAAAAAACTCATTCGTGAAATAGAGAAGCGACACATCAAGGTAGCAAATGATCTTATCTCGGAGCGCAATCGTGCGGAAGCAATTGCTAACATTAAGGCACTTGTTGATTCGCTCGAAGGTTTGGCGCGCGGAGTATATCTCGTGAGCGAGCTTTCCCTCGGCGCATTGGATTACATCATGAGTTATGGCGAGCGGCTCTCAGCGCACCTTCTTACCGATGCACTCTCGGATCGCGGGGTGCGCGCCGAATATTTGAATGCACGCTCTATCATCACAACCGACGAAACCTTCGGCGAAGCGATAGTTAATTTCCCCGTCACAAACAAAGCAATCCGAGCGTATTTCAGGAAACACCCCAAACTCCAAATTGTCACCGGATTCATTGCATCGACTCCGCGCGGGGCAACGACGACGCTGGGGCGCGGGGGGAGCGATTACAGCGCCTCGATTCTTGGCGCAGCGCTCAAAGCACGTTCAATTGAAATCTGGACCGATGTCTCGGGCGTTATGACCGCCGATCCGCGCAAAGTCAAAGACGCGCTTCCGATTCGCTCCATGAGTTATCTCGAAGCAGCCGAGATGTCATATTTTGGCGCGAAAGTCTTGCATCCGCCGACTATGCGTCCTGCAATGGAAAGCAACATTCCCATCCATATCAAAAATACATTTGAGCCCGATGCATTGGGCACGATCGTAAGCAAAAAGACAGAAGTCTTGGAGACTCACATCAAAGGCATTACATCGGTCAACAATATTTCGATGATACAAGTGGAGGGGAGCGGCCTCTCAAGTGTGCGAGGAGCTTCTGGAAGACTCTTTGGTTCTCTTGCCCGTGCAAAGGTGAACGTCATTTTGATTACACAAGCCTCATCGCAGCATTCGATCTCGCTCGTGGTTACCACGAGTGAAGCGGAGAAAGCACGGGAGGCGATCGAGGAAGAATTTGTACTTGAACTCCAATCACGTCTCATCGACCCTGTGATCATCACCGACGATCTCTCTATCCTTTCTATTGTCGGCGAAGGGATGAAAAGCAGACGCGGTATCGCAGGGCGGTTCTTCCAGACGATCGGTCAAAACGGTATCAACATCGTCGCGATCGCCCAGGGTGCCTCGGAGTTGAACATCTCCATCGTGATCAAAAAGGAAGACTCGATTAAAGCCCTGAACGCCGTTCATGCTGCGTTCTTCTCGCCGGAACAGGTCATCATTAATGTCTTTATGGTGGATACTGGCCTTGTGGGTGCCGCACTTCTAAAACAAATCGCCAGACAAGCGGAAGCCCTGGAACGAGACCACGGATACGTAGTTCGTTTGATCGGGCTTGCTGACGAATCCCGCATGATCATCGACGACAACGGCGGTATACCAGCGGAAGACTGGCAGAAACAATTGAAAGGATCGAAAACAAAAATGAATATCCGGACGTTCATCGAGAACATGAAAGCAATGGATTTACCCAACAGCGTCTTTGTGGACTGTACAACGAGCGAAGAAATCGCCGCGCGTTATATCGATGTGCTTCGTGCTGGTGTATCGATCGCGACGCCTAATAAGTCCGCGAATTCCGGTTCGTATGAGCGCTACCTCGCACTCAAAACCGCTGCTTCAAAATATGGAGTTAAATTCTTGTACGAGACCAACGTTGGTGCAGGATTGCCGGTACTGGGAACTCTGAAGGATCTTCTCCTTTCGGGAGACCGTGTGACGCGTATCGAGGCTGTGCTTTCAGGCACCTTGAGTTATGTCTTCGACAATTTTAAGGGCACGCGAGCCTTTAGCGATATTGTGATGGAAGCACGCAAACTTGGATTCGCCGATGCCGATCCTCGCAATGACTTGAGTGGCATGGATGTCGCACGGAAGATTCTCATTCTTGCGCGTGATATGGGAATACCGCTGAAGCTGAAGGATGTAAAAGTACAGAGCTTGCTCTCGGAGCGCGCCCGCAAAGCGCCGACCGTAGAAAAGTTTTTCGAGCAGTTGAAAAAGGAAGATCATATATTTGAGACAAAGAAGCGTGCCGCGGAGAAAAGCGGCAAAGTACTTCGTTATGTCGCGACGCTGAACAAGGGCAAAGCGAGCGTGAGCTTGCAGGCAGTGGATGCACTCCATCCTTTCTACGTGCTCTATGGCAATGACAACATCATCGCCTTCTTCACCGAGCGATATCAAAAATCGCCACTCGTCATTCAAGGACCAGGTGCGGGCGCGGAGGTCACAGCTGCAGGCGTGTTTGCCGATATTTTGCGCACGGCTGCTGTTACAATGTAAAATACCTTATGCCCAGCAGTACAATTTGGCATTTCCTTGGTTACCGGTATGATCACAGAAATGAGATTAGTTTCGGTAATCGCGGTATTTGTATGAAAGCAGAATTAATCAGCGGCAGAAACGATGCCAAATTGTACTAGCTGGGTATGAATAAAAAAATTCCCGTTGGCGTCTTGGGAGCTACCGGCATGGTCGGGCAGCAGTATATTCGTTTACTCGCGAACCATCCGTGGTTCCGCGTCGCATATGTAGCAGCTTCGCCGCAATCGGCTGGCAAGAGTTATAAAGAAGCCCTCAAAAGCGGATGGCTCGTGGGAGGAGAGCTTCCAGAGGCGATTGCCAATCTCATCGTGCAGGATGTTGCTGATGTAGCAAAAGCTGCAGGTGAATGCCATCTCGTATTTTCTGCGTTTGAAATGCCTGATAAAGAGGCGATTAAGGCAGCGGAAGATTCGTATGCTGCTGCAGGAATTCCTGTCTTTTCAAATGCTTCCGCGCATCGCCACACTGCGAATGTGCCGATGCTTATCGCGGAAATTAATGCGGATCATTTAAATATTATTCCTGAGCAGCAAAGGGCGCGAGGATGGAAGAAAGGATTTATCGTCGTGAAGCCCAACTGCAGTCTACAAAGCTATCTCACACCACTCTACGCGCTTATGCAGGCCGGGTACGAGATCGATAAAGTGGCGGTAACCACGATGCAGGCGGTTTCGGGCGCAGGATATCCGGGCGTTGCTTCGCTTGATGTCATCGACAATGTCATTCCATTTATCGGTGGCGAGGAAGAGAAGACCGAAGAGGAGCCACTCAAAATTTTGGGTGATATCAAAGGAGGAGAGTTTGTTCCCTTTGCGGGCATGACGATTTCTGCGCAATGTAATCGTGTACCGGTTTCCGACGGCCATCTTGCATGCGTAAATATCTCGTTCAAAGGTAAAAAGCCTTCGATTCAAGAGATCAAAGAAGTGTGGGCAAAATTCCGTGGAGTACCACAAGAACTCGACCTTCCGCTTGCTCCTAAACAGCCAATCATTTACCGCGATGAACCGAATCGTCCGCAGCCAAAAATGGATCGTGATGCCGATAAAGCAATGGCCGTCTCCGTCGGGAGGCTTCGCCCTTGCCCGGTATTCGATTACAAATTTGTCGCACTCTCGCACAACACTGTTCGTGGCGCAGCCGGCGGCGGCATTCTGAATGCCGAACTGTCATTTAAGAAAGGTCTATTTTCAAGTGTATAATAACCACACATGGTTGCCACGAATAGTAACCTTCCCACCATATTCGTAGCATTCGGGGCGACGGGGGATTTGATGCAGAGAAAAGTCATTCCCGCTCTCTATCATCTTCATACCCACGGCAAGTTGCCCGAAAGGTTTCGTATCATAGGGTTCTCTCGTCGCGATTGGAGTGACGAAGAATTTCAGACTTATATACGAGAAATTTTGGAAAAGCGCACGGAGGTGGCACTTTCGAAGGACACTATCACCTCATTCATCTCACTATTCCGTTTTCAGAAGGGAGAGTTTGAAGATGCAGAAAGCTACGATCGATTGAAGGTCGCGTTTGAAGAAAGTGATCGGGAATGGGGAATGTCGTCGAATAAACTTTTTTATCTCGCCGTCGCCCCGGAGCACTATAAAACCATCATAGAGCAGATTTCGCGCGGCGGTCTGCGCGGTCCGAAGGAATTGAAAGAAGGAGAGGCGTGGGCGCACATCATTGTCGAAAAGCCATTTGGCATGGATTTGGAAACGGCAAAGGAGATCGATGAGCTCGTGGGAAAGCATTTTGTCGAACAGCAGATCTATCGCATTGATCACTACCTCGGCAAAGAGATGCTGCAAAATGTCCTGACTTTCCGTTTTTCAAACAATCTCTTTGAGATACCGTGGGGGAAAGATCTCATCGAGAGCATCAACCTCAGGCTCTTGGAAAAAATCGGAGTCGAGACACGAGGACCGTTTTATGACGCCGTGGGAACCTTCCGTGATGTCGGCCAGAATCATATTCTCCAGATGCTGGCGCTCGTCACGATGGAGCACCCGACAGAGTATCGCGCGACGGCTATCCAGACCAAGCGCGCGGCCATTCTGGAGACGCTGCACGTCCTTTCTCCGAGCGAAGTCGGGGAAAAGACATCTCGCGCACAATACAAAGGCTATCGCGACATTGCAGGCGTCGCACCGGATTCAGAGACTGAAACGTACTTCAAGATTCGCGCGGAGTTAGATGATCCCAAATGGAAGGGGGTATCGATTATTATGGAGAGTGGCAAGCGCATGGGTGAACCACTGAAAGAAATTGTGGTTACCTTGCGGCATCCGAAGCCGTGCCTCTGTCCGCCTGATGGCTCACACCACAAAAATGAGATTATTTTCCGCATGGAGCCACGCGAGGAAATACTTATCGAGTTCTGGGCGAAAAAGCTGGGCTTCACCTTCGAAACGGAACGCCGCGAGTTTCGCTACATGATGCGCGACACGAGTGAACACGTGCCCTACGTGGAAGAGTATGCGAAGCTGCTTTTAGATTGCATCGAGGGAGACCGAACGCTTTTTATCTCGACCGACGAAATACGCGCTATGTGGCGCTTTACCGACCCTATTATTGCAGCTTGGCAGCGGGGTGCCTCTCCGCTTATGATGTACGAGCCTGATACGAGATATAACAGCTAATTTGGCGTAATGGTATGAATAGACTGATGAGAAAGGAAATTGGAATCATAGGATTGGGGAAAATGGGTGCGGGTATCGTTCGCCAATTACTTGAAAAGGGCTGGAAGGTACGCGGGCATAATCGGAGCGAAGAGATCATGCACACGCTGCGTGATGAAGGAATGCATGAAGCGCTGACGCCCTCAGCACTTATTCACCAGCTCGAGACGCCGCGGATCGTATGGCTCATGCTCCCGGCCGGCAAAGTCGTCGATGATATGTTGTTTGGAAAAGACGGCATCACCCAACACCTGTCCAAAGGGGATATCATTATCGACGGCGGCAACTCGTATTACGAGGATTCGATCCGCCGCTCGAAGAAAATCGAAAAAATGGGACTGAAATACATGGACGTTGGATTTTCAGGGGGTCCCTCTGGAGCGCGCAATGGGGGATGCCTGATGATCGGAGGAGATCCCGGGACGTTTAAGGCATACGAACAACTCTTTAAGGATCTGGCGGTCAAAGACGGGTATCAATTTTTCCTCGGCGCTGGAGCCGGGCATTTTGTAAAGATGATTCTCAACGGTATCGACTATGGAATGATGCAATCCCTCGCAGAAGGTTTCGCCCTTCTTAAGAAGTCGAAATACAAACTCGACCTCATACGCGTCGCTGATATCTACAATCATAAGAGCGTTATAGAATCCCGACTAGTGGGATGGATGAAGAAGGCGCTTGAAGAATACGGCGAGGACCTCAAGGACGTCTCCGGATCTGTTGCGCATACAGGCGAAGGTGAATGGACTGTAAAAACAGCAAAAAAGCATAAGACACCAATCATCGTTATCGAAGACTCATTCAAATTCCGTGTGCAATCGGCAAAAAAGCCAAGCTATACCGGTAAACTCCTCTCCGCCCTTCGCGGACAGTTTGGCGGACATAGCACAAAGAAGTAGACTTCATCCTATGGATAAATTCATTCAAAATCTCGCCCGCGAAGCAGGCGATGCAGTCCTCAAGCGTTTCGGAAAAGACGGAATGCACTACATGAAATCCCAGCATATTTGGGATGTTGTTACCAAGGCCGATCTTCTTGCCGACAAACTTATAACATCGAGGATTATAAAAAGATATCCAACCCACGGCATTATTTCGGAAGAGAGCGGCGTCAGAAATGAAGGAGCAGAATACGTCTGGATTATCGATCCCATCGATGGCACACTCAATTTCTCAAAAGGCATCCCCATGTTTGGGGTCATGATCTGTCTTGTTCACAAAGGCAAAGTCATCTTGTCGGTGATAAATCTCCCTGCGACCAAGGAATTTTTCTTTGCAAAAGCGAATCGTGGTGCGTTTCTCAACGGGAAGCGGATTCATTGCTCCCAACATCCAGTACTCGATCAGAGTTTTGGTTGCGGTT
>CAZFMA010000037.1:0-3332 GCA_964520015.1 uncultured Candidatus Saccharibacteria bacterium | reverse complement strand
GAGGGGATCATTGCGATAAAAAAACAGCACGTGCCCGCATGAGCATTGTTCCGATACTCTCGGCGCGGGAAGTTCTTCGCCGTCTGTTACGCTCCGGATTTCACGTTGTAGGCTATAAGGGTAGTCACGCGAAGCTCTATAATCCTACGACCGGCAAACGCACCATGGTGCCCATGCATCCGGGCGATCTCGGCCGCAAGCTCATCACGGAAATTCTCAAACAAGCGGGCATTAAACCAAAAGACTTTCTGAAACTATAGGTACAACTCGCGCGTCGCCTCCTACGCCGCTCTCGCCTTTGTCCGCAGCTAGAGAAACGCCTTATACGCATAGGGTTATGCAGCAGCTGCTTGACAGCGCTGCGAGTATTTGTACACTATGTACATGAAGGTACTTTCGACGACACACGCTCGCAAGAACATCAAGGAAATAGTGAACCGAGCTCGGTATCGCGGCGAGGTATTTGCGATCGGCAGACGCAACGCCATTGATGCAGTGCTTATCGGCTTCCCGCACACCTACAATGACGCGCTCGACGACATCACGAACGTCAACGCGTATTCACGCGTCTTCGACTTCCTTTCCAACGAGCCGGAGTTGTATTCCGCATCGGATCTCAAAAAGCGTTATGGGTAAAGGACGAATAGTCCTCGTGCCGTTTCCATTCACCGATCTATCAGGACAGAAAGTCAGGCCAGCACTTATTCTCCATGTTTCGCGAGGAGAAGATTGCATCGCCGCATTTATTTCTTCTATCGAAAGAAAAAAGAGCGCTTTTGACGTCAGCGTCACGGCAACGCGCGCGAACGGTCTTAAAGTCAATTCCATCATCAAAACGGACAAACTGGCGACACTTCAGAGAAAAATCGTTCTCGGTGAACTAGGGACGCTTGAAAGAGAATGTCTAGCCGCCGTCGATGCATCGCTACGAAAACTATTCAAACTGTAAATGCTTGGCGGAGGCAAAATCTGGGTCGAGGGGGAAAACTAAACCGATGTTTTTTTCCGTCGAAGAGTTGTCCCCATCCACTCCCTTGACTTGATTTTTCTTTGGTTTCGTGATTTGATTTTACAAGCGAGTTCCAGGAGGATCCGCTGTGGATTTTCCTCGTCTCGACGCGCACGGAGGACATCATGCGCAAGTTGCTTTTGGTCGCCGTCGCTGCGCTCAGCGTCGGCCTCGCGGCTCCCATGGACAACGCGGCCGCTGCGGAGAAGTTGCCGATAGTCGCAACGGAAGGCGGCCTGAACATCAGTGCTGTCAATATTCCGCTCGTCGATCGGCAGAGCGAGGACGGGTTCGACGGCGTCACCCTGCAGAATGATCTGAATACCGTCTACATCATTCTCGGTCCCCGAACCATAGGGCAGGCGATCCTGGAGGAGGCCGAAGTCTTCTACCAGGAGAATCGCTCCTCGAGCATGAAGGACGGCGCGGAGGTTACCCTGGAGTCTGCAACCTACATTTTCGCCGGGACCCTCGAGTCCGGTCAGAAGGTGTATGGCCGCCATCTGCGGTTCCTCGGCTACTTCGAGGACATCGGGGCCGACGCCTTCTTCTACGCCTGGTACGGTTTCACCGCCTTGGGCGAAGAGGAGGATCAGCTCCTGACGTTCTACTGGGAGAGCCGCGGAGATATCCGCGTAGCTCTTCCGGCTTTCCTCAAGACGGTGTCCTATGTGCCGCCAATTACGACCTCGGCGGTGCCGGAGGGTCCGACCGAGCTCTCGACCATCACGCGGTCGAGCTCGCCGTAGCGGATGCGGCGAGCGCAAGTCACCTGGGGGTTGCCGGCAACGGCGACCCCCTTTCGTTTTTATCCCCAAACCATCCTTTAGGAAAAGTGTCTCGATGGCATACTGTCTTCATATGGACGAGCCACAGCCAGCGAAGCGTTCCCACAAAATACTTCTAAGTAGTATCATCGTATTGGTGGGGATAGCCGTGCTTGCCTATGTATTCTTTTCCTTCTCGAATGAGAATCAGGTAACTGACGTCTCCACAGAAAATGAAATCTCAGGCTCTATTGTTTTGACCCTTGCCCCTCTTATTTCGACAGAGGATACATCTCCTTTGCATACTTCAGTTTATACGGTGAGCCCGCTGAGTCGTGAAGTGCTTGCTACGCTTGATGCTCCCGAAGAATCATTTTTCACTCTTGCTTATTCTCCGAGCAGCCTCTTGTCCTATGCATATGGGAGTTTGAATTTGGTGGATTTGAATGCGAAATCCCGGCTCTACGTCCGTGGCGCAAGTGGAATTGAGCGCGAGATTGGCGGAGAATTTGGGCTTCAGATAAAACGTAATCCAGAATGGTCTCCTGACGGCCGATCTGTCGTTTTCGAAGCCAGACCCGATGCAAATGTAGTTGACGCTACTCCAGAAAGCTGGTCTGTATATTTATATGACCTCGATAATGACAAGACACGTCTTATCACGAAAGGATACAATCCTCGTTTCCTCCCCGACGGACGTTTAATTGTCTTGAAGAACGATGGTTTGGTTCTGGTGGACCCAAAGGGAAACAAAGGAGAAACACCTGCTTGGAAGCTGGAGGGGGGACCGGCTGCAACCTTCATGACGTTCGACATTTCTGCCGACGGGCTGCGTCTCGCGTGGGTGTTCCCTAATGAGGGTCTACTCAAGCTTGTGGAGATTGGTTCATGGGAGCCCTTTGCTATCGACTACGAATATGACGTGAATCAAATATCTGCAGCGCAACCACGCTTTTCACCCGGCGGAACACAACTGGCATTCGTAGAGGTAGATTACACGAAAGCTGAAGACGTGTATGATAATTTTCGGTTGTCTGTGTATGATTGGGTAACCAATTCTATAACGGTTGTCGAGGACCTAACTCTTTTTGATCCGCTTTCCGCTGGTGTAAGCGATTGGCGGTAGATGCAATTGTCGATAGTATGATCATGAATAAAACATATCTCCCACCCATCCTCTTGATAATAGCGTTCGTGCTCGGAACTCAACCGGTGTTTGCAGAACCGGGCCTCAATGGCGCGATGGGTGGTGGTGGTTATCACGATAGTCCAAGTTCAAGCCCCGGCGGAGGAGCTGCTGGCGGGCAAGGCTGGGGAGGTGCGGCGAATAATTCCAGTCCTTCCGGCACTGCGAGCAGAAGTAGTCTCTCTTCCTCACTGAGGGCGGCGAGTCCAAGCTCTTCCACGGGTAGCGCTCCCCGCGGCTCATACTCCAATCCCATTCAATCTGCTGCATTTCCGCAAGGTCAGCCTACCTTAGGCACTGATGGCAACTGGTACATTGGACTAGGCGGAGGAAGTAGTGGAGGAGGGGATAGTGGACTCGGAGGTGGCGG
>CAZFMA010000036.1:0-5268 GCA_964520015.1 uncultured Candidatus Saccharibacteria bacterium | reverse complement strand
ATCGGCGGGCCTCTTGCATACTGGTATTTCAGCATTCCTCCGACGTGTAGTGATGGGATTCAGAATCAGAATGAGACTGCCGTCGATCGCGGTGGCAGGTGTCCCGTCTTGGACGAGCGCATGCTTCAACCCTCGGCCACTCTCTGGACGCGTGCATTTCGGGTGCGGGACGGCTCCTACAACGCGGCAGCGTATGTGTATAATCCGAATTCTGACGCAGGCGTAAGAGAAGCACACTATCGTTTCGGTCTCTATGATACGCAGAATCTTCTGGTTGCCGAGCGCGAAGGCACGACCTTTATCGTGCCCGGAGCAGTCACGCCGATTTTGGAATCGAGAATCGATACAGGAAATCGAGTCGTATCGCATACCTACATTGAGTTTACGAATACCTTTATCTGGGAGCGAATGGCAAATACAGCGCTTTCACTCACAGTGAATAACAAGGCAATTTCCAATACTGAGGCGATGCCGCGTCTTTCGGCCACTGTAGAGAATCGCTCCGTCGCAGATGTAATGAATCTCTCATTTGTTGCGGTTATATTCGATCCGGCAGGGAACGCTTTTGCCGCCTCAGCAACCGCGCTTCCAAGCCTCGCAGCGGGAGCGAGCGCACCTCTCGTCTTTAGTTGGCCCGATCCGTTTTTGGTACAGGTAGGACGGATTGATATCTTGCCTCGCGTAGTTCCAGCCGCGATTGAGGAATAAGATATGTCTGCGCTGCAGCGTGTTGTTTCGGGGAAGATTTCTGCCTTCGTACATATCGACTGGTTTATCTTAGCCTCAGCGCTCACGATTTCCGTCCTCGGCCTGGTAACGATGCGTTCTTTTTCGACGGAGAATTTCTTTTTCGATAGACAAATGATATGGATATGTGTTGCGATCGTAGTGTTTTTCTTTGCAAGCATTCCCGAGTATGGATTTTTACGTCGCACGCCGGTTATTACCGGACTTTTCATACTCACCCTTGTTCTTCTTGGTTTGATTTACTTTTTTGGTTCAATCGTCCTCGGTGCCCAAAATAGGTTTAGCTTGGGATTGTTTGCACTTCAACCATCTGATCCGGCGAAGCTCCTCCTCGTGATGCTCCTCGCAAAGTATTTTGCCCGGCGACACATTGAAATCGCTCACATCAGACATATTTTTCTCTCGGGCGCGTACGCGAGCGCGCTATTTCTCTTAGTATTTTTTCAACCCGATTTTGGCTCGTCAATTATTATTGCCGCGATTTGGCTGGGCATCATTCTCGTTGCGGGGATCTCATGGAAACATCTCCTCGCCCTCCTCATCGGGGCGGCTATTGTACTTACGGGACTATGGAACTTCGGACTTCAGCCATATCAAAAGCAACGAGTTCTCACGTTTATCCACCCACTTACCGATATTCGTGGTGCTGGATACAACGCCTATCAAGCGACAGTCGCCGTTGGCTCGGGCGAATTGTTGGGGAAGGGAATCGGCTATGGCACACAATCGAAACTCCAATTCTTACCGGAATATCAAACAGACTTTATCTTTGCTGCGTTCGCTGAGGAGTGGGGATTTATTGGTGTCACTCTTCTTTTCGGGTTATTTGCCGTTTTGATTATCCGGATATTAATGATCGCGGCCCATGGGGCCGACAACTTCGAAATGCTTTTTGGAATCGGAATAGCGATCTATTTCGGCACTCAATTTATTGTTCACGTGGGCATGAATATGGGGCTTTTGCCCATCACGGGTACGACCTTGCCTTTTATGAGCTATGGTGGATCCCACTTGGTCACGGAATATCTCGCGCTTGGAATTCTGATGGGCATGCGTCGCCATGCGCGGTCATCTGTTCAGACGCGTGAGGAGAGCGAAATTGTAGGAACTGTCTAGGGGATTTCTTTTCTACCCGTACAGCTCGGTCGTTTTCTGAAGCATATCCGAAAGAGAAAAATGGTTTTGAAAGGGGAATAGCTCGCGTTCAGATTTCTCACGTATTACTTCGAGGAGCGCGTCAGCTATTTTTTCACTATCCTCCGGAGGCACAGCGCGGATGTTGTGGTAGGTCTCGATGATTTCCGGATTGACGGCAGTTGTCGTCACGATCGGTAGTCCTGCTGCGGCAGCTTCAAGAAGCACATATGGCATACCCTCCTTTACGGAAGGGAGAAGGAAGATATCAGCAGCTTTCAAATACTGTGCGGCATCGCGGATAAAACCAGTGAAAAGCACGCGATTTTCGATCCCCTGTTTTCGCGCAAGACTTTTGAGGTGAGCGCGCTCCTCCCCATCTCCTACAAGCACGTAGAGGACATGTACTCCTCGTTCTTTCAGGATCGCCAGAGCATGAATCGCATATGCTATGCCTTTATTCGGTGTTAATTCCGCGACAGTAAAAATTTTTGGCATATCCGCATAATTCTTCAAGGCGAAAATAGTGTCTCCCCAAAATTGTAGAGCCTCTCTTCGTTCAAAAAAATGCGGCATCTCCATCCCAATGGGAATATAGAAGATTTTGCGTTTTACCCACAGCATCTGTTTTCCTTGAGCTTCATCCGATTTTGAGACGACAATAACTTTATGACTCAAAAATGCTGTGAACCAGCTTATACAATAAATGAGCGACCGGGCCACTGCGCCGCGCTTTTCTTTGAAGGGCCAACCGTGGACGGTAAAAATAATGCGGGGAATGCGGCACACTCGAGCGGCAAAAGCACCCAAAGCCGCTGCCTTCGAACTATTGAGGTGAACCACGTCTGGTTTTAAGCGCCACATGTACACAAGTATTTTGAAAAAGCTTGCGATGTCAGAAATAAGAGTAACATCGCGGGTGAGGGCAGCGATTCGATGAGTCACTATTCCTTTCTCGGTAAGCAAGTGAGACAACCGACCTTCCTCTCCGAAAGCCACTATTGGCTCGAACTCGCTTTCCGGAAGATTTGTTGCAAGGTCGTAGACATACTTCTGGGCGCCTCCCCACGTGGCTTTCGTAATAACAAAAAGGATTTTTTTACGGGGCATAGTATCGCTCAGGCTTGTTTTACAGCCGTTTTGTGACATTATGATAGCATTGTATGTCGCTTGTGCCCAAGCGCGAATACGTCGTTCTCTTGATCGGCGACGTCGCTGTATTTATTGCATCTCTCTGGGCTACCCTCGCTTTGCGCAACCTTTCTTTCCCTTCTGCAGAACTTTTCCAACTTCATCTCGTACCGTTTACGTTTCTTTTTGTCGCGTGGGTGGTCATTTTCTTTCTTGCCGGTCTCTACGGGAGACACACACGCCTCTTTCTCAGTCGATTAGCGACAACCATTTTGTACACCCAGGCCATCAACATGATACTGGCAGCGCTTTTTTTCTTTTCCATTCCTGCGTTCGGACTCGCGCCCAAAACGATATTGCTCCTCTATCTCGGTGTATCATTTCCTCTTATCTTTCTCTGGCGCGTCGCGCTCTATCCACACGTGCGGAGTCGACACCGATTTAAGGGCGTGCTCATCGCCTCCGGCCCCGATGCGCAGGCGCTTGTCGAGGAGGTAGCAGCGGATCCACGATATCCCTTTGCATTTGAATATACAATCGATACAGTACGCGCTCCTTCGCATGAAATTATCCAGCGTGCGTGTCGCGTTGCCGAAGAAGACAACGTGGCATTTCTCGTCGTTGATTTCTCCGATAAGGCTGTATCTGCTGCGCTTCCTATTATTTATGACGCAGCATTTCATAAGCATCGCTTTGCGCTCCTCGACGCCACAACACTGTATCAGGAGGTTTTTGAGCGCGAACCGCTCTCTCTCATAACCTATGAATGGGTCCTTGCAAATGTGAGCGCTTCCCGTGTGTACGATCTCGTGAAGCGCACCATTGACGTCGTATGTGCGATCATTGTCGGCCTCTTCTCATTGATCCTCTATCCCTTTATTATTCTTGCGATCAAACTCGATGACGGCGGCGATATCTTTATCACGCAGCAGCGCGTCGGAAGATTCCAGAAACCAATTCGTATTTACAAATTCAGAAGTATGAGCGGCAATGACGAAGGTAACTATGGAGCGTCAGGAAAAACAGAGCTCAAAGTAACTCGGGTAGGGAAGTGGATTCGCCTCCTGCGTTTTGACGAATTTCCGCAGCTGTGGAATGTCCTGCGTGGCGACCTCTCTTTCGTGGGTCCACGGCCGGAATTACCGGCCCTTGCCGCGCACTACAGTGCGCGCATTCCGTACTACAATGCACGCTACCTTGTCGCACCGGGTTTGACCGGTTGGGCGCAAGTGCGACACGACCGCGACCCGCACCATGGTACAGACGTAGGGGAGACGAAAATGAAACTCTCCTACGATCTCTACTACCTTGCTCACCGTTCGCTTTTGCTCGATTTGTTTATTATGCTTCAAACAGTACGGATATTTGTAACCGCACGAGGATCTTGAAAATGTATGGCAAAGAAAAAAACGGTTGTTACCGGCGGGGCAGGTTTTATCGGGAGCAACCTCTCGCAGGCTTTGGTGAATGCCGGTTGGGAGACTCACGTCATCGATATTGATCCGTCGTTTCGCCGGGCCTCTTTGCCGAAAGAGGCCGTACTTCATGAAATCGACATCCGCTCTACGGATGCGATCACACCCATCATGGAAGGTGCAGATGTCGTTTTCCACACCGCCGCCGTTCCTCGTGTTCCGTACTCTATTGAACATCCCGTAGAGACAACTGATCAAAACATCACAGGCACCGTTTCAGTTTTGAGCGCTGCAGCTCGGGCCAAAGTGCACCGGGTTGTGTATTCGGCGTCAGGCTCAGCATATGGTGAGCAAACAACCCTTCCGCTTGTAGAGACTATGGATCCGAATCCCGTCAATCCGTATGGTTTGCAAAAATATGTGGGCGAGCTTTTCACAAAAATGTTTGCGGAGGTTTACAATGTGCAAACCGTAAGCCTGCGCTATTTCAATGTATACGGCCCTGGTATGGATCCTAATGGCCCCTATGCCTTGGCGATTGGGAAATTTGCGCTCGCGCGGAAGAATAACGAGCCGATAACCATCTTCGGCGATGGCACGATTACAAGAGATTTCACGCACGTCGATGATGTGGTACGTGCGAACATGCTTGCAGCTGAAAGTCCGAAGGTAGGGAAGGGAGAAGTCATCAATATCGGGGCGGGGCGCAACGTCTCTATCCAAGCGCTCGCGGAGATGTTTGGAGGTAAAATCGTGTATGGTCCTGCGCGCATCGAAGCGCACGATTCGCTTGCAGACAATCGTAAGGCGAAGGAACTGCTGGGATGGGAGCCGAACATTA
>CAZFMA010000035.1:0-10638 GCA_964520015.1 uncultured Candidatus Saccharibacteria bacterium | reverse complement strand
GCCCCGTTAGAGGCTTTGCCTCTAACGGGGTAAACATTTGAATCGTCAATTCCTGCATTGACGACGACCGTGCCATCCCGCACGGTGAGCCACCATTCGGGCAAGATCTGCTGTGCCCATTCGCTCTCACGTTTTATCAGCTCCTCTTTTTCTCTTTTACTCTTGAGTACCACCGTCCGCCCTTCGGCAAGTGCCACAATTTTTGACGTTACGGCAAGTACGCTCCCGTCTTTCAATTTCGGAACATGCTTTTTTATGAATGCCACCAGATCTTCTCCTTCTTTAAACACTCGTGTCTTTACCGGCCGTACGTTCATAGTCCGAGCAACTTCGGCACTTCCCGGATACTAGCCAACACTTTATCGGCATGAGAAAAATCGTGTGCCTTCGTCATTTCATCCGGAATTGCATAACAGGTTATCCCCGCTGCCTTAGCCGCAAGTGAACCATTCCCTGAATCCTCGAGTACCAAGCACTGCTCTTTGGTCTTTTTTGATAGTGCGAGGGCTTTCAGATATGGCTCAGGATGCGGCTTGTGATTTTCAGTGTCTTCGCACGCAACTATAAAGTCAAAGAACTCTCGCAAACCAGTCTTCCGCATAACAATGTCGACACTTCGTCGGTAACTTCCGGTAACAACGGCGAGCAAAAGCTTTCTGTGGAGCTTTTGTAGTGTTTCCGGTACTCCGTCTATCGCGGTAGCCTCTGCTTCGAGAGATTCCCAGTATCGTGTATGGCGCATTCCCCGCAGCTCTGCTATGCGTTCTTCCGCGATCCCATTCTCACGAAGATACTCCGACACGCTTCTCCCTTTGCCGAGATGTTCATGGATGTACCATTCGCGGGTAAGATCGACACCTACGCTCGCAAAGACTTCTTTAGTGCCTTTAAAATCGAGCGGCTCGGTATTAACCAAAAGGCCGTCCATGTCGAAAAATATAGCTTCGAATTTTGTTGGTGTAGCTTCACTCATGCAGCTGGCTTGTCACGCAACAATCGTAGGCCGAGGTACGAAAGCGGGGTGTAGGCAAAGCCCATCGCCACCTTGAAGAGCCACCATGTGATAATAATTTTTATCAACGCATCGTTGGAATAGACCCCGTAGAATGCAATGAGCATAAAGATCGCTGAATCGAGGAATTGCGACCATATATTTGAAAGGAGCGAGCGGAGCCAGAAAAACTTCGCGCCGAGCTTTGCACGTACAAAGAAAAAGGCGAAGACATCCTGATACTCGGCTACCGCGAATGCAACGAGAGATGCCAGAGCGATGCGCATCGATACTCCGTATATCTGTTCGTAGCTATCCTTCGCCCACATTCCAGCTTCGGCCCACGGCAGCGAGAGAGAAATGAATGAGTATGCGAGAAACAGGGCCGTTGCGATAAATCCGCACCTGACGAATAGCCGCGCCATCTTTTTGCCATACACCTCACCGATCACGTCTGTCATTAAAAATACAAAGGGAAACGAGAACACGGCCACAGAGACGTGAAGCCCGAGGAGAAAGGGCATGATCTTCAAGCCCAGTGTGTTTGCCGCAAAGAGCGATGCGAGATAGATCGCGAGCGCAATCGCGATTTTCTTTATGTCCCGCTCCGAAAGTGTGGGCATACCCGGTTAGTACAATTTAGAATAGTCTCTGCCGCTGTTAATTTGACTTCCGGTTATAGTAATTGCAGACGGATATGAAATCCGAGAAAATAAAGCGAGACTTCGACCAAGGCAATTCGAAATTGTCCTACCGGGCATACGAAAGCCGCATTGTACGGATATAATCGCCTGCTGCAACGGTCTCCAGCAGTGGGCACGGGGAGACTCGAACTCCCAATCCTTGCGGAATACGATTCTGAATCGTACGCCGAACGGAACTGGACGCCAAGGTGTTAGCTCGAACCATTCATCTTTGACTCTTGCGAATTGACCAGGGTGCGAGACAATGTAAGAAAAATGCATCGACCAACTCTATTTCTGACAATTGGATTGCCCGGCACCGGCAAAACCACTGCCGCACGTCTCATCGAGGCGGAACACAATGCTCTTCGGCTGACCAAAGACGAGTGGATGAAGGCGCTCTTCGGTCCGGAGAATCCAGCGTCAGCTTCGGACGTGATCGAGGGTCGCCTTATCCAGCTAGGTATGCGCGCTCTGGAGCTCGGTACTAACGTTGTCCTTGATTTCGGTCTATGGAGTCGGGACGAGCGATCAGCCCTCAGGCAGGCGGCTGCTGATGTCGGTGCCTCGGTCGTGATGCGCTACTTCGAACTCGCACTCGAAGAGCAGCGGAAACGTCTCGACCTGCGCCTAGCTAAGGCACCTCACGTGACCTGGCCAATCTCCGCAAAAGAGCTCGCTGAGTGGGCCGCAAAGTTCGACATCCCTACCGCGGCTGAGCTCGACGGAAGTGAACCGATTGGCCAACCGCCCGACGGCTTCGCGAGCTGGGACGAATGGATTCAACATCGATGGCCGCCATCAGTGAATGGCAAGGGCTTGAAATACCAAGATACGTAGACCTGGGCTTCACCAGAGATCAGAAACTATTCTGGCTAGAGGAGGAAACACTTGATCAATATGAAGCTCGTTGCCAGGAATGATTGAAAAAGCCTATGAACGCGAATTGGCAGAATCAAGCTACCCTAGAAGCTCAGTAGCCTAGTATCTACGCTTTGCAAGGTCAAGCCTTGAAAAAATCGCGTTGGCATATTGAAAGTGGCATTGTACGGGAAGCAGGGACCCTTCGCAAACTGAGAAAACTAGTAGATAAAAGGTAAAAAACGCCAGGTGTGTTTGCTGTACGATCGATATGCATCGCCATAGGCAGTCACGAGGTTCTGCTCTTCCCTTAGGGCGACAACCCTAAACCCGACTAACGCGACTGCGAGCAATATGAAGACCAGATAACTGGCGAGTGTAAGTTCTATTGCAACAATTCCGAGAATGCACGCGCCGTAGAACGGGTGGCGGACATATCGATACGGCCCCGTCGTGATGAGTTGATGTGCGGGAATGTTGGTTGGCGAAGTGATCGGTGGGCTCCAAACATCTCGTCTCGATTGCATCAATCGAGGCCACATAATTCCTATCCCAGCCATTAATGCCAACGCCACACCTGCGCTGCGAACAAGAACATTTGCCACCGTCTCAAAATTCATCGGCAATATTTCAACACCAGCTAGCTGAAGTAAAATCGGGAGGCTAACGGGGAGACTCGCCAACATCACCCGAATCCGGCGGCGGTGTTCTCTGCTTCCTCGGATTATCTGTGGATACAAATGATCGATTAAAAGACGAATAGCGACAGTCGCGCCGACTATTACAGTAATGAGAATACGCCAATGTAATTCTTCCATAATCAATGTGCCGAGGGCGGGACTTGAACCCGCAAGACCTTGCGATCACTGCGCTCTGAACGCAGCGTGTTTGCCAATTTCACCACCTCGGCGTCCGTTGATTATGCGCATAGTTCTTTGTATTTTCAAATGTTTCTCTTTTCATCTAATTCTGTGTCAGGAGATTTTAGAAGTATAACCGCTGACAAGTATGCAGTCGCCGATCCGCTTGAAAGTGGTCGAGTGCAGGCGCGTCGCCTCGGAAATCTTGGCACCGCCGATTCCCCTGACGGCGGAGATTGCCGCGCTCCCACCAACGATGATAGGTGCATAGAAACAATGCGCTTTATCCACGCACCGCGCATCTATGAAGCTCCCCAACACGTCTCCTCCCCCCTCGACAAGCACGCTGATTATTTCTCGCCTATGTAACTCCCGCATCAGTTTTTTTACATCGACCTTGGCCCTCATATCGACGACCTCGATGCCTTTTTCGGCAAGCGACCGCTTCTTTCCGGTGTCCGCGCGCCGGGTCGTAACGACCAAGACGTTACTGTCGCGCAAGACGCGGGCCGTGAGCGGAATCCGTAATCGTGAGTCAAATATGATTCTGAGGGGGTCCTTTTTTCCTTTTTTTCGTATCC
The DNA here is from genome assembly GCA_964520015.1 of uncultured Candidatus Saccharibacteria bacterium. Taxonomy (GTDB): domain Bacteria; phylum Patescibacteriota; class Minisyncoccia; order Phycocordibacterales; family UBA2100; genus UBA10103. Next base: position 6,662 of record CAZFMA010000035.1, on the reverse strand, counting down.
CCAAATGCGGGTCGTCTTTGAGAACGGTATTAATGCCGACCAAAATGGCCTGTGACTCTTCCCGTAGACGACGCGCGTATTTGCGCGCACCTTCTCCGGTAATCCACCTCGAGTCGCCGGTTCTCGTCGCGATTTTCCCGTCGAGACTCGCGGCGAATTTTATCGTCACGAAAGGCCGCTTTTTCCCGTGAAAGGCAAAAAAGGCCTCGTTCAAGCGCCGCGCCTCATGCTCCAGCACCCCGACAGTGACACGTATGCCGTGTTTCCGAAGACGCTTGACCCCCTCTCCGTGTACCTTCGGGTTGGGGTCGAGCGACGCGCAAACAACGCGCCGTATACCAGCCTTGATGATGGCGTCCGCACATGGCGGCGTTTTCCCATAGTGCGCGCAGGGCTCAAGATTCACATACAGGGTACTCCCTCGAAGGCTGCCTTTTGAGGCTCGCAGCGCTTCCACTTCCGCATGAGGAGCACCCGACTTCGTATGGTATCCGCGCGCGATAATCGAACCGTTTTTTACCACAATCGCGCCGACGAGAGGGTTCGGGTTCGTCCACGTCTTCCCTTTCTGCGCCAAACTGAACGTTTGGCGCATTATTCTCTCATCTCGTGAAAAGTTCTCTCCCCGCATATCAGACCGGTATCGAGTGGTCCAGTTTGCTCCTTTTCGTTTCCAGGTATGCGCGATTGTGCTCGTTCGAAACAATATTGAGTTGGATCTCGGCTACCCCGATACCATGAGAAGCCAGCTGTTTTCGTTTATTGGGATTGTTCGTGAGCAAGGTGATGCTCGCGACCCCGAGATCCTTGAGAATATCCGCAGCGATCTCATAATCGCGCGCGTCGATTGGTCTACCGAGAGCCTTATTCGCCTCGACCGTATCCAATCCCCCATCTTGAAGTGCATATGCCCGTATTTTGTCGGAAAGACCGATATCGCGACCCTCCTGCGCAAGATACAAGATCGCTCCGGACCCCTTTTCCGCTATGAGCTCCATGCTCTTGTGCAACTGCTCCCGACAATCGCAACGCAAAGACATGAATGTGTCGCCGGTGAGACACTGGGAATGTATCCGCGTCAGAACCGGTGACTCGCTTGTATCCCCCATGAGAAGAACCGCGTGCTCTTTCCCATCCAAGACCGACCGATACACGATGATCTCAAAGACCCCGTACGGGGTTGGGAGCTTCGATGACGCAGTGCGGATTATGGACGTATCGGCGTTCATTATCTTTTCTTCCGCAGCGTGCGGGTGACGGCGACCATAGCGAGCGCCGACAAGGCCGCCTCGACGCCTCGATTCTCTTTTTTTCGCGTAGCGCGCTCTCGCGCGTCCTTGATGTCGTAGACGGCTAACACTTCGTATATAAGAGGTATTTTATATTCAAGCGAGACTTTCATGCATCCCCGTATACATTCATCCGCCACCTGCTGGAAGTGGTACGTTTTTCCTTTGTGAATCGCACCAAAGACTATGATTGCGTCAAATTTCTTTTTCTGGGCGAGCAGCAGCGCCGCGAGCGGTATTTCGAGCGAGCCGGGCACGCGCATGAGTGTGATGCGACTCCGCTTCACATCGTTTTGGACCAATGTCTCGACGCAATTCTTTTCCAGATTGTCGGTCACGAATTTCTGAAAATCACTCCCGACAATCGCTATGCGGTAGTTGTTATTTTTCATAGATTGAAACGAGTTTTGATACATACTTCGCGATAATGTCAGTTTCTATATTCACCACGTCGCCGACGGAAAGGCTGTGGAATGTTGTGTTCTTCCAGGTGTGAGGAATGATGCCTACGGTAAAGCGGCGTTTATCCGCATGAGCGATTGTCAGGGCGACACCGTTGATCGTGACAGAGCCTTTTTTGACGAGATACTTCGAGACTTCCGAAGGAACTCCAACCGTTACGATATGGCTGTTTTTTTCTTTTCTTATACCCAGAATCCTAGCTGTGCCGTCGATATGCCCCTGTACCATGTGCCCTCCGAGACGCCTGCCGACCTCCAAAGCAAGCTCCAGGTTGACAGGGCTGTCCGACTCCAGGCCCCCGAGTGTCGTTCTGCGTAATGTTTCCGGCATTACGTCGGCCGCAAAAACCCTTTTCCCACTGATTGTGCTCGCGGTCAAACAAACACCGTTGACGGCGATGCTCGCGCCAGGCTCGAGGTGCTTTATTAAGCCCGGTGCTGTTTCAATATGCAGGCGAGCCGCATTTTTCTTCTTGACCACACCCTGATATTCGATGATGCCGGTAAACATACAAATAAAAAGCCCCGATTCTTCGGGGTTGCAATGCCCACACTCTCAAAGAGAATGTGCCTTTCCTTCTTTCATCCCGACTTTACGGTCGGCTCCGGAGTTACACCGGATCATGTCCGCGAGGACTCGTGGGCTATACCACCGATTAGGACTTCCTCGCCTCGCCAAAGCTTTAGCGGCGGCGGGTCACCTTACCCCGAAGGAGGTGATTATTCTATCACGCCGCGGCGTTCGGTACCACTAAAGATCGGGGGTCATTGCCATCCCAGCGGATTTCGCCGTGCACGACCATGTTGGTGATTTTCGGCTGCCACTGATGCTCGACAACGTTGACGGCCTTTTGAATTTCCTCGGCTGACATCCCCCTGTGGAGCGGCACGGGATATTCAAAAAAGGCTGGGCCGCGATCCATTTCATCCGTGACGAAATGCATTGTGAATCCTGATTCTGTTATCTCTCCGGCGTCAAAGGCTGCTTTCACTGCGTCGTGAATATGATGCCCATACATACCGTGTCCACCGAATCTGCCACCCAGCTGTGACATCAGTGCCGGATGAATGTTAAAAGTTTTTGCGGGATCAAGACCTTTCACTAATTTGAACCAGCCTGATAAGACCACCCATTCTGGGCCCGAATCGGCAACAATCTTTTTGTAATCAGAATCAGAAGAAAAAAATACGAATGGAACGCCAAGCCGGTCAGCTCGTTCGCGCACACCTCCATGCTCGTGATTGGAAACGACTGCGACGATCTCTGCATCAAGGTCTTTGGAATGCACGAGGTTCTCAAATCCGCTTCCCCCGCCTTCTGCTGTGCCAGAGGCAAAAACAATGATTTTCGGGCGCATAGACGACTCAGTATACATTGGTATGATGCCCGATATGAAGCTCGGCACCCCCCTCAAACCGAATGCGACCAAGCTTTTGCTCCTCGGAAGCGGCGAATTGGGGCGGGAAGTCGCGATAGAGGCGATGCGACTGGGAGTGGAGGTGATTGCCTGTGATCGGTATGAGTATGCTCCTGCGATGCAGATAGCCCATCGCGGCTACGCTTTCAACATGCTTGAGGGCGCGAAAATCCGGCAGGTTGTCGAAAAGGAAAAGCCTGACTTCATCGTCCCTGAGATCGAAGCGATCGCAACCGATACGCTGGTGCAATTGGAAAAAGAAGGATGGACGGTGATACCGAAAGCGCGCGCGACGAAGCTCACGATGGATAGACAGGGCATCCGCCAGCTTGCCGCCGAGAAACTAAAACTCCCGACGAGTCCGTACCGTTTCGCCGGAAGCTTGGAGGAACTCAAGAAAGGTGCGAAGGCTGTGGGCTTCCCCTGCTTCATCAAGCCCACGATGTCTTCTTCGGGCCACGGGCAATCAATGGTAAAAAACGAAGCGGGACTCGCGAAGGCGTGGAAGTACGCGATGGAAGCCGCTCGCGGAAAAACTGGCAAAGTGATCGTGGAAAGGAAAATTGATTTTGATTATGAGATTACGCTCCTTACCGTTCGCCACGCAGGCGGCACATCCTTCTGCGCGCCTGTCGGGCACATACAAATAGATGGTGATTATCGCGAGAGCTGGCAGCCACATCCGATGACAAAGACTGCCCTTAAGAAGGCGCGACAGATCGCAAAGAAAGTGACAGATGCGCTCGGCGGCCGCGGAATATTCGGCGTCGAGCTTTTTGTAAAAGGCGACAACGTGTGGTTTTCGGAAGTGAGCCCTCGCCCGCACGACACGGGCATGGTGACGTTGGTTAGCCAGACAATGAGCGAGATGGAGCTGCATGTCCGCGCCATTCTCGGGCTTCCCGTGCCCAAAGATATCCCCTGCCGCCCTGGCGCGTCCGTCGCAATCCTCGCAAATATCGAAACTGATAATCCGGTCTACGAGGGCGTGGACCAAGCGCTCAAAGCTCCTGGAACGTGGATTCGGCTCTTCGGCAAGCCCTCATCCCCAGGACATCGCCGTATGGGCGTCGCACTTGCCATCGGTAAAACAGTCGCCGACGCCCGCAAAAAAGCGATGAAATCTGCCGATAAGATTAGAGTTACAGACACTCTTTAATGCAAGACGCGCTTACCTTCACGTCCCCGCATTTCAACGCTTTTTAACTGTGCTATGAGCCACTTTTGGTTACTCTCGATAAGCATTGTCAGCTCCTCTTCCTTTCCCGCAAACGCTACCTTTATACGTGCATCTGTCTTTACTTTTTCTCCCGTAGCTTTTATCCACCATAACGTAAAATCCAAAATCTGTGCATCCTTTTCGGCTCCTGGTCTCATGTCTCTTAATTCGTCTAGTCTATCTGTAGAGGACAGCAGCTCTAGCTCCTTTTCTTGAGAAACGGATAGGAAAAGCTCATAAAGTTCTTCTCCTATGTTGTGTCTAACCTCTTTGATACCGGAAAGACCAATAATTGCATCATCAAGGATTTTCACATCAAGTCCACGGAGCTCGCGAAAAAAATCCAAAGCTCTTCTATAATCAACATGCAAAATTTCCATGTACTGCTCTGTGGCTTTTCTCACCCCGCGGTTAAAATTGTTCTTCTTTCCCTCCATATGGATCATTCCACCGCCTCGACGGAGGCGCCGAGGGCGGTGAGGCGTTCGTGGAGGCGTTCATAGCCGCGATTGATCGGATACACATCGCGAAGCATTGATTCGCCTTCGGCAGCAAGCATTCCTATCAAGATAATGGTCGCGGGGCGAAGCGCGGGCGGCGCCTCGATATCGGCCGCGTGGAGCTTGGTCGGGCCATCAATAAAGACGCGATGTGGATCGGCGAGAAGCATTTCCGCGCCGAGCTTTTTCATTTCCATATAATAGATAGCACGGTTCTCATAGACCCAATCGTGGATGAGCGTGCGGCCTTCGGCCTGCGTGGCGACCGGCACGAAGAAAGGAAGGTTGTCGATATTGATGCCCGGATACGGGCGGGGGGCGATCTTCTCCGGAGGAGCCGTAAGCCTGGAGGGAAAGAGTGTCACATCGGCGAGTACTGTCCGGCCGTTCTCGGCAAGGTATTTCACGCCGTACTCATACTTCTGGCTCATTTGCCCCAAAGTCACGAGCTCAAGCTCGAGAAAATCCATCGGACAGCGCTTGATCGTCAGCTCGGAGCCGGTCGTCGCGGCAAGTGAAATAAAGAACATAGATTCAATCGGGTCTTCGCTCGGATACACGATGATATCTCTCTCAATACTATCGACACCGTGGACGACCAATGTCGATGTGCCAATGCCCTCCACCTTCACGCCGCACTGCTCGAGAAAGACGCAGAGATCCTGCACCATGTAATTGGCGCTCGCATATTTGATCGTCGTCTTCCCAGAGATCTTCGCGGCAGCCATGAGAATGCTCTCTGTACCCGTGTCGCTCGATTCATACATGGCGACTTCGCCTGCGGTCTTTTCCTTCGACGACACTTTATACATTCCCTCCGAACCTTTAGATATCTGGATACCGAGCGCGCCAAGCGCCTGAATGTGCGGCATCATGGTGCGCCCGCCGAGATTGCATCCTCCGGGAAGCGGCAGCTCGAACGATTCAAAAAGGTGCGCGAGCGGCGCGGTAAAAAGCACGGTGCTGCGGGTTTTCCCCGCTGCTTCCCTGTCCATCTTCTCGGGAGAAAGCTTTTTCGGCGGGCGCACGACCACATCGCCGTTGGTCCACTCCACCTCCGCACCAATGCTTTTTAGGACTTCGATGATGCGATTCACCTCTTCTATTTTGGGAACACGCTTGATAGTCGTCGTCCCGCGATTGAGGAGCGACGCCGCGAGGAGTGCCACCGTCGCATTCTTCGAGACGTTGGTCGTGACCGAACCTGAGAGCGACTTCCCGCCTGTGACTTTGTAATTCATCCCGTTAGAAGTAGGAAGCAACGCTTCCGACTCGAATATTACGTTTCTGAAAATATCGACCTCTTGTACACATTCTGCACATCATGCCATAACTCTGACTTCCGCAACTTCTAACGGGATTCATCCGGCTATTATACGTTTTTTCTGGCTGTGCGGGAAACAGGGCGTCGGCCCGCATCGTGGTCAGGAATAATTTGTTTGCCGCCGCAAACAAATTTTCCCGACCCGGCCTCGGCTGTTTCGCGTACTCGCGAAACATGCCCGCGGCTCGCACCGTTCGAAAAAGACTGGCGCAGGCCAGTCTTTTCCGTATCGGTGCGCGCACTAGGGATCGAACCTAGGACCTCCCGAGTATCAGTCGGACGCTCTACCAGCTGAGCTATGCGCGCGTACGGGCGATAGTAGCAAAAACGGGGCTTATATGCTACTTTCGCGGTACGGAGTTGGCTGACCAACTTCGAGATCAACGAATTGAGGAGGCAATCATGGCCAAGCTCGATGCGCATCAGCGAAACGATAAGAAGCCCAAAGACG
>CAZFMA010000034.1:0-3878 GCA_964520015.1 uncultured Candidatus Saccharibacteria bacterium | reverse complement strand
GCGGACGCTTTTTTTAGAAAATAACGAATACACGCAGTGAAATGGGTATATTTTCTTAACCCGCCCAAATTTTGCAGAGCAAAATTTAGGTGGGTAAGGAATTTCTAACTCGCTTCGCTCATAACAAATTCCTTATGGCTCTATTTGACCTCAAATCGCTCAACTCGGCCCTCGAAGAGTTGCAGCATGAGCGTGGTATTTCGCGCGAGAGCGTCGTTGACGCACTCTCAACCGCACTTGCTGCAGCATATCGCCGCGAATACGGAAAGCGCGGGCAGATCATTCGTGCAACATTTAATCCCACGACGGGAGATATGGAATTTCGTCAGGCAAAAATCGTCGTTGATAAGACATTGGTGCGACAAGAGGACGAGGAGGCGGGCGACCCCTCGACTCCGCTCGGGGCAAGTGACGATCATCGCTCACGTTTTAATCCAGAGCAGCACATTATGATCGAAGACGCGCGTCGCATCAAGAAAGACGCGCAGCTCGATGAGGAGATCTCATTCCCACTCGAGGCACGCGAGGATTTCGGACGCATCGCAGCCCAAGCTGCAAAGCAGGTCATCATGCAAAAGGTCCGCGAGGCGGAGCGCGCATCGATCATTACCGAGTACGGACAGCGCGAGGGCGACATCGTGACCGGCCACGTGCAGCGTTTTGAACGCGGCAATCTTTTTGTCGACCTCGGCCGTGCAACCGCGATCCTTCCCTACGACGAACAAATCCCCGGCGAGCGTTATCGACAAGGCGAGAGAGTGCGTGCACTTCTTCTTCGCGTCGATGAGGGCGTGCGTGGCACATTCATCCGTCTCTCGCGTTCGCACCCCCGTTTTCTCACAAAGCTTTTTGAAGCCGAGGTGCCCGAAATGGCGAGCGGTGTTGTAGAAGTAAAAGGCATCGTGCGCGAGCCGGGAAGCCGCGCCAAGATCGCGGTCTTTTCCAATGACGATCACGTCGACCCCGTCGGAGCACTCGTCGGCCAGCGCGGTGTGCGTGTCGCCGTCGTTACGTCCGAACTTGGCGGCGAGAAAATCGACGTGGTTGAATGGTCAGCGAATGCATCAGATTATGTAAAAGAATCTCTCAAGCCTGCGCAAGTGCTTTCAGTTGAGCTCAACGAGGAAGAGAGCCGCGCGATCGTACAAGTCGCTGAAGAGCAGCAATCACTCGCTATAGGCCGCGGTGGACAAAACGTGCGATTGGCTGCGCGACTCACCGGCTGGAAAATTGATATTCGATCTGCCGGCGGCGCACCGATCTCTGGTGCGAGTGCTGAGGAAGTGAAGATCGAAGAGCCTGTTACTGAAACTCCTGCTGCAGAAGAAACCCCGAAAGAAGAGCCGACTGAAGAAAGCCCAAAGGAGTAAGGTCCGAAGGGTCCGCTCGCGCAAACTGTCAACGTTTGCTACAGTATTCGCATCTACTAGAACCTAGTCCCTAGCACCTGATTTAACAAAATCACCTACTTGGTAGAACCTAACCTTATGAACCTTTGGCACGACGTACCGCTTGGAGACAATGCGCCGGAAGAATTTAATGCGATCATCGAAATTCCGCGCGGCTCGCACAATAAATACGAGATAGACAAAGAAACCGGTCTTATCAAGCTCGACCGCGTCAATTTTTCCGCTGCCCCATATCCTTTTGATTACGGCTTCGCCCCCCAGACACTCTGGGACGACGGCGATGCCTTGGATGTCATTGTGCTCACGACGAATCCGATTCCCTCTGGCATTCTCCTCAACGTGCGCCCCGTCGGCCTTATGGAAATGACAGACGACGGTGAATCCGACGATAAAATTATCTGTGTACCGACCGAAGACATTCGCTTCGACGATGTAAAAGAGATTGCTGACGTCAATCCGCACACTCTCAAAGAGATGAAACACTTCTTCGAGCACAACAAAGCGCTCAAGAAGAAGCCCCTCGTTATCACAATCCACGGCTTCAAAGGCCGAGGAGAAGCAATTGCCGCGGTGCGGAAATCTGTGGCTGCCTACAAGGAAAAATTCGGTACGTAAGAATTCGCTATCCCCTTCGTCGTATCAATGACGCACATGCGCCAGTGCTACACTTATAGCTATGCCTCCCACGAACAACACTCCTTCCGTCGATCCCAAAGATTACTTGCTGCCGAGAGGACGCAAACCCTCATCAGGACCTGTCGTGGGCATCATTATTATCCTCGCACTTCTCTTACTCGGCGGATGGTATTTTTGGAACGAGAGTCTGAAGAAAGCTCCCGACAATCCCCTCCCCCTTATTCCGGGCGATACTTCTTCACAACAACAAAGTTAGTTTGCGACTCCTGCGATGCCTGCCCCGTTTTTTCCTGCGTGGGTAATCACCCGTCTCTATCATTCATACGTAAACTGTGATAAAAATCTTGAATGCAAAACGATAAGGGGAAAAATCTAGGGTCTCATGATTTGAAAAACATCAAAATCACACGCGACGACGCGCGATGGGAAGTAGAAATAAAAGCGGAAATTCCTGCCGACGTGCTGGTACGATACCGTGCAACCGCTCTCAAAGAAATCCAAAAGACCGCCAAGCTCGACGGCTTCCGCCCAGGCAAGGCTCCCGAAGATCGAATTATCAGCGTGTACGGAGAAAGTGCAATCCTGCGCGAAGCTGCTCAAGAAGCGATCCAACACGAGCTCCCCGAGCTTTTCGCGGCTGAAAAGCTACTTATTATTGAGGCTCCTAAAGTCTCGACTGAAGCCCCCGAGGCCGGCAAGCCACTTATATTTACCGCACGAGCCGCACTTGCTCCATCTGTCGAACTACCCGACTTCAAAAAGATTTCAAAAAAGCACACTGACAAAAAAGAGGAAGTTTCTGTGTCCGATGAAGAGCACATGCAAGCGCTCACACACCTCCGACGTGAGCGAGCACGCATCGAAAAGATAGAAACCGGTACCGAAGCGCAAAAAGCGACGGAAGAATCGCGCGCAGCGGATGTAAAAGATTTGCCGGAGCTTGATGACATGTTCGTACAGTCGCTCGGATACGAAAGTGCACAGAAATTTGTTGACGCACTTCGTGAAAATATTAAAAACGAAAAAGAAATGCAGGCGAACGAGAAGCGCCGCGCCGCAATTCTCGATGATCTCGTGAAAGATTCGAAAATTTCCTATCCGGTGTCGCTGCGCGAGTATGAACTCGATGACATGGAAGGACGAATCTCCGCCCAAGGCGGATCCGCCTCCGGCGGAAAAGATGGATTCGAGATTTACTTGAAGCAAGTAGGAAAGACGCGCGAACAAATTCGCGAAGAGTGGAAAGATGCGGCCGACAAGCGCGCAAAAGTCCGCCTTATCCTCGCAGAGATCGCTCGCGCAGAGAAGATCGAACCCGACGAAAAAGCATTGAATCACGAGCTCGAACACGCCCGCAAGGCCTATCCTGCTGCCGATCCTATAGCGCTTCGAGCCCACATCGCCCACGCGATGCGCAACGACGCCACGCTGCAGTTTCTAGAAAACGTGTAACAATCCTTGCTACACTAGAAGTATGCGCAAGTTCCAATCCCCATATGGGATCTTGGTCCTGACAGCCGAGCGCATGCGACACATTGTGGAATTTCATCCAGAGATCCGAGTATACGTGCGTTATTTCGCCTCGGTGCTCAAAGATCCGGAGCTGATTGTGCAGTCAGTGCGGGATCCTCAAGCTGTCATTTGTTACCGATACCTGGCGCGACAAAAGAAATACTTGGCCATAGTTGTACATACCAATAAACGGTTCATTATTACCGCATACCTTGCTAAAAGAACGAAATCAGGATAAGTTTTACCTATGCTGAAATACTATTACGACAAAGAGGCTGATGTATTTTATTTCTCGCAAGGCGAGCCGCGCGCGAGCGATGC
>CAZFMA010000033.1:0-18298 GCA_964520015.1 uncultured Candidatus Saccharibacteria bacterium | reverse complement strand
CGAACGATTGGACGGGCAGCTTTTGCCACAACCCTTACACGTACCATCCCCCGGCTTGCATGTGCTGTGGGAGCCACAATCGCATTCTTCTTGACCCATATGCATAATTAATTAGCTTTACTAATTACCTTAAATGGTATACCCACTCACTTGCCCGTAAAAGGGAGCCAAGTGGACATTGAACGCTATCGAAATGTCTTACCGTTGCCGCTCAAACGAGACTTCCTGTGGGCCAGCTGCATAAGCTGCGACCTGATATGGCTGGAAAATGAATGTCACCTTTTTTTCTGAGATGAGAAACGAGCTGAAGTTTTCTGAATTTGTATTTGCTCCTTCTTCAAACATTGTCTCTCCAAGCTTCGCCTTTAATTGCGCGGTCGCTGATACCGATACCTGCTGTGCTGTACGCTTTATCATTTTGAATGCATCGCCCTGAAGGAGCTGCCTACCACTCTCACGATCAAAATTGAGTCCGCTGAAAATAGAATTCGGATGTGCGCCGCCGGTGTATTCCGAAACAATGAGTTTAAAAGAGATCACATCGTCCCCGATGTAGGATGAATCGAAACGGATCGTCAGCTCATTCTGGGGAGAGCTCATCTCGGGAGGATTTGGTGGAAGCGTCTTGAATTCTGTGATAGCGTCATTCACTATTTTGTCTATTTTTGTATCAATCGTTGCGATTCCAAAATGCGGGTATTGTGCATCGATCATATATGTCGATGTTTTCTCATCTACCGTCTGCGTAGTAGCGGCAATGGTCACGGGGGTTGATGTGGCAACTGGCGGTGCGACATAGATTTCAGATGGTTGCCTCCAAATCGCAAAGTAATAGCCCGCACCGAGCGCGAGGACCGCAACGAAAATATACGAAAGCGTTCTATTCACACTTCGAGTATACTCCTTCCCACAAAATGCAAAAGCCGCCCACTGATAAGACCGAGGACGGCTTTTGAGAAACAATTTACATTTCTATACCTGCCGTCACAGCGACGCTGCCATCTCCGCTATCAACCACGTAAATACCGATCGTCCGAGTATCTTTCTTGGCAGAGAATACCGTTGCACCTCCCATCGTGGCGGTAGCCTCTAGGTTCCAGCCGGCTTTAGAAAGCTCAGTTCTGTAGTAATCAATCACACTTTGGACAGACGCTTTTGCTGTGTAGACGACTGCGGCTCCTGCCTTGCTGGTTTGAGGGTTAGAAGCACCGGAGTATTGGATCGTGCCGCCTGAATACACAGGAGGTGCATCCGAGGGCCAATTGTCGGGGAGCGAACCACCACCCACCGTTACCGTGCCTTCTTCATTGCTGTATGTCGCAGAACCATCCATGTTGCGATCAACATCGACTCCTGCTGGACCGAGCATTCCCCCGCCTCGAGTGAAGAACCAACCAAGGAGCACAAGAACGATGATACCCCCGATGATATACCACATCTTATTTTTCGAGCCCAATGTAGCAGCGGGCATATTTGTATTTCCTTCTGGCATAGTGATTTTTTCTAAAAATTAGTAAGCTATCCACTCCAGGATCTCATCGCACGCTCCGAGACGCAACTGGTATACGGTTGCGTCCACAGGAGTCCCACGAATACGAGGAAGAAGCCTGTATACTTACGCCTATGTCAATCTCGAGGAGTACCGTTGTGTATGTACTCATATCTGTCGTCACGGTACTTTTTGCAAATTTTCTGTATGCGTCTTTTGCCTTCGCTGAATACTGCGGAGTTCCCGGGGAAAGGAGGGCGACAGCCGCCGATTTGCCGCTCATGCGAGCAGCTGGATTCCCTGCGGAATACCTGGTAGTAGGAAATTGCTGGGATCCGAATAGTCCGTTCCTCGGAGCAGGTACAGGAGAAGCAAAACAGTACCTACTAAGCATTGCACGAGGTTTACCGGATACTCAGGCGCCACCCGACCAAGAACATATCGCCCATTTAAACAATACTCTCGCAGTGTGTGCAGCACGGTATCTAAGCGCGTATAGTCAAACATACGGTCGCGTGGCCATAACCTCTGCGTATCGAGATGGACCATCCGGAGAAAACGCCCGAGCAGGGGGTGCCAAGAACTCAAATCACACGAGAGGATTCGCGCTTGATGTTAATCCTGCCGGACCCAATAGTTCGTATGAAACAATGTGGAAATTTGCGAGCGATAATCCGCAATTCGGCGTTTGTTTCCCTCACCAAAATGGTCCAGCGGCACATACAACCGGCTATCGTCGTGATCGACCTCACATGGTCCTTGCCGGTATCGGCGGAAGCGAGTCGAACGCATGTGCTCGTCAGGGCGTGACAAGGCCGTGTGATGCACCTATTGCATCAGCTCCAAGTCCCGAAGAAACAAATCCTCCTCCCGAAACGCCTGATACTGAGATTATTCCACCTCCTGGTTATATTTTCCCCGCATACCCGCAGTATTTCCCTGAAAACTCTGATTCGGGCATAAAGTTGCCCAAGATACCAACCTCCGGCCTTATGGACCTGCTTAAAAATTTACTGGGTGGTTCTGATGATCCGAAAACAGCAACCGATCCGAAAGATCAAGCTCCGCAGTTTTGTGAACCAAAATTTGCCTGTACGGGGAATGTCCTCTATTATCACACCAGCTCATGCGCGAGACAAGTCTATGAGGCATGCCCCTATGGATGCGCTTCTGCTACTTCCTTTGCGTCTCAATAACAATGGCCTACAAATACTAACGACCCTCAAGACCCCCGCCCTGTAAGCGAATATGTTGAGCCGGTACTGGTATCTTCCGTGCTCAACACAAACACACATGAATTGGTCACGCTTCAGCTCGCTACCACTTCTACCTTCTTATATGACGCGACGGATACAGTGGCGCTTTCACAGCCTACTGCTTCTCTACAGACGTTCACCTCAAGCAACCTTGCCAGTAATTCTCCGCAGGGTTTTACCGGGCGGCAGGAGCGAAACGGATTTCTTTTTCAAGTTTTCACGTCTATGAAAAACACTCTGGTATCCGCGCTTAATTACCTGCGATCATTAGGTCGATAATCTGCTTACGTAGGCCTGCTGGAAAAACAAGCTTCTGTATGATAGAGTTCCCGTAACAAATGGGGTTCACTAAATACACATCGCAGGCAGAAAAGGAGCGCGCGCGCATGAATGAGGGTATCAGAGCACCCGAAGTGCGGGTCATCGGACCCGAGGGCGAAAACTTCGGCGTCCTCCCTATCCGCGAAGCACTGGCGAAGGCGCAAGAATTGGGGTTCGATTTGATTGAAATATCTCCGAATGCCCAGCCGCCCGTTGCCAAAATTACCGATTACGGGAAATTCAAATACGAGCAAAAAAAGAAAGATAAGGAAATTAAATCCAAGGCACATGTCACAGAAACCAAGGTCACGCAAGTAAAAATCGGCACCTCTGAACGTGATATGCAAATCAAGGCTGGAAAGGCTGCGGAGTGGCTTAAAGAAGGACACCGCGTGCGCGTCGATTTGTTTCTGTGGGGTCGCTATAAATACATGGAATTTTCGTTCCTCAAAGAGCGTCTGGAGCGCTTCCTCTCGGTCATTCCCGAACCTTTCAAAATCGCCGAGGACATCCAAAAAGGACCGAAGGGTCTTTCAGTATCGATTGAGCGGGACCTCTCAAAGAAGACGACCGGTGCCAAACCCATAAAATTGACTGCTGCCGCTCCCGCCGAGGCTGAAACAGAGGGATAAGTTTGCGTTTTCTTAGGATTAGGGCATAATGGCTTTTCCGCGCATTGAGGCGCGGTTATTCATGAAAAACAACCCCAGTACCACACACTCCTGCCTGCCGGCAGGCAGGTCGCGTAGCTACGGGGCAGGCAAATCTCAAAAACAGCATGAAGAATAACAAATCTTACAGTAAGCGTCTGCGAGTTACCAAGAACGGCAAGATTATTGCGCGTGTCCCAGGACATAACCACTTTAATGCCAAAGAGAGTGGCCGAGGCCGGATGCGTCGCGGACGGACAGCGATTTTCCACGGCATTATGACAAATACCGATAAGAGTCGTTTTCTCTCTCATTAATTCTCTATGTCACCCCAGTACCACACGCTTCGCGTAGCTATGGGGCAGGCGCGTTAAACTAACAATAAAAAGTATGGCAAGAGTAAAACGTGGAGTAACAAAATTAAAGCGCCGACGCAATGTCTTGGCCCAGACCAAGGGGTATCGTTTTGGCCGTTCGACAAAGGAACGCACTGCAAAAGAAGCGATCCGACACGCAGGAGCACATGCTTTCCGACATCGCCGTGCAAAGAAGCGCGAATTCCGCAATCTCTGGACACTGCGCATCAACGCGGCCGTCCGTCCTCTCGGTTTTTCATACTCTCGATTTATCGACACCTTGAAGAAGGGCAATGTCACTATCGATCGTAAATCACTCGCTACTCTCGCGAAGGATTATCCCGAGACATTCACTCGTCTCGTTGAGGAGATTAAATAACTCACCTCTTCTCTGTGGTACCGTGGTGAGGTGCTCGCCCACGTCATTCAAGTAGGCATTCTGTTTCTTCAAGTAGGCCTGCTGGTTTTTATTACTGCATTTTTAGCACTCTCACTCGCTCAAATCTACTCTCGCTCGACTGATGTACCTTTCGTAGCGACTCCGAGACGAGTGTTTGCACGCATCCGCTCTTCACTCGATATTAAGGCAGATGATATCGTATACGAGCTCGGAAGTGGGGACGGGCGCTTTCTTCTCTATTGTGCAAAGAAGCAACCCGATGCTCATTACATCGGAATTGAACGTAATCCCCTTTTAATTGCAATGGCGCGACTCCGTGCCTACCTTTCAAGGAATCCGAGGAACGTTGAGTTCCGGCGTGGAAATTTCTATACCACTGATCTTACCCAAGCACACAAGATATATGGGTACCTTTTAGGTTCTGTTATGGATAAACTTCTCCCGAAACTTGCAAGTGAATTTCACGGTCGTATGGCTTCACGCGCATTTACGTTCAGTGAAAAAGATCCGAGCACAACAATCGTTCTTTCAGAAAAGAAAGGGTCTCATGGAGAACACATGCTCTATCTCTACGAATTTTAGAGGATTACCTCCTGGTTCTTCGCGGTCGCACTCCGGCTATCGTGGTTGTTATACACGAGCATCGCACCTTCTTTGTCTTTTTGCACCATCTCGATCAAGCGCTCAACCAGTTTCTCCGGGTCAGAATCAAAAATAATCTTTGCATTCGGTCGATGAGCCGACTCAATAACATGTTTCAATATTTCATCGGTTTCCCACGAGCCTTCCAAAATGCCGATCGGGCGATGATCTTCAAAAGCGATCGAGAATTCGTTGAGTGTGCCGATACGGCCGCAGCCCATGATCATGGCATCTGACGAGCGTACAAAAAGCAAGTCACGGCCCGCATATCCAAAGCCTGTGTAGACGACAACATCCATAAAGTCGAGGGGGAGTTTGTATGTTTCTATATGTTCGCGTTCATTCGCTGCCGGCGAAAACCCTATCGAAAAACCACATTCATCTTTTGCTCCCATCGCAGCGTACATGGGAAAGCCGGTCGTTGCGCCGGTCGTTATAATTCCGCCCTGCCGTGCAATTGCGCGACCCAACTCTTTTGCCTTTTCGTACGCATCCAAGCCGCACGCACCCGTTTCCGCAGCTCCTGAGACACCGATTTTGACGACCCCATAGCCATCGGGTAGCCGACAGAAATTCTGTGGTACCGCAGTATGATTTGGATGAAGATTCCGTTTCGACATTATTGAGCAGTATACCATTCCCTTACCATTCAATATCGAAAGATTCTCCCGCCTGCGGCACGACTGCTTCGATCCCAAGAAAATCGCGGATACGTTGCGCGAGAAAAAGAGATGAGTGAGGCTCTCCCATCGTTACAAAGACTTTTTTGATTGACTCTCCGGTATTGTCTACAAATTCAAGGAGTGCGTCACGATCCTTGTGACCGGAATAGCCGGTAATAGAGGCAATGCCAGCACGAACTTTTACATATTCGCCATCTATATCCACTGTTTTCTGCCCATCCATAATGCGGCGGCCTAAAGAACCGGGAGCCTGGTAGCCAACAAAAAGGATAGTCGTGTGCGGATCCGGTGCATACCGTTTGAGATGAGAGCGTATCCGCCCTCCTGCGGCCATCCCCGCTCCAGCGATGATGATCTTGGGATTCGGTGCATCGTGTATCGCGTTTGATTCTTCCGTATTTCCTGTCAGTTTCAAATTCTTAAAAATGAACGGGTCGTCGCCATGCGAAAAATGTTCGCGTACCTTCGGATTCAAGAGTGTTTGGTATTTTCGGTATATCTCTGTCACGCGAATGGCGAGCGGTGCATCCAGATATACGTGTATGGGTTCAAATTTCCCGCGCTCCACCATGTGGTTAAGTTCAAAGAGAAGAATTTGGGTCCGCTCCAGTGAAAAGGAAGGGATAAGGAGTGTCGCGCTTCTATTACGAGCATCAATAATGGCAGCTCGCAATACCTCTTGTCGCCCTTCCCTATTTTCGTGCATCCGATCACCATAGACACTTTCCATCACCAGGTAGTCGATGCCCATGGGCGATTCCGTGTTATTTAAAAGAGGCTCGGGAGAGTTACCGAGATCCCCCGTAAAAAGAATGGTTTTCCCACCGCGACTGCATTTGATCATCGCAGAACCGAGGATGTGCCCTGCATCCAGAAATTCGATCGATACATCTCCTTTTCCGAAGGACTCATGGTATTCATGCGTTTGCCAGAGTGAGAGAGCGTGCTCAACATCTTCTTTCTCATACAGCACTTCACACCCATGACGCATGGCCTCCCCGTGCATGATGCTAAGAGCATCCTCAAACATAAGAGAAGCGAGATCCTTGGTCGCGGGAGTTGAGTGAATCATTCCTTTAAATCCATCTCGTACGAGTTTGGGAATCCGGCCGATATGATCTGCGTGCGCATGAGTCACGATAAGCGCATCCACTTCCTTCGTATCGTAGGCAAATGATGCGAAATTCACGGGATCGCATACCTGCTCACGCTGCAGCATGCCGCAATCGATAAGGATCTTTTCTTTTCCGGTATCCAACAAAAAATTGGCCCCCGTGACGGTCCCCGCACCACCATGAAATATTATTTTCGCAGCCATATGCGTTGGACAATGAATCCGCCCACTCCTCCTCCTACCATGTCCATACCGATATCTTGCCACGTATCAATAGTGTTCGCGGGAAAATGTGTAGCTCCGATTAGAAGTTCAAATATTTCCCAGCACATTCCGAAAACAAGAGCCGCACCAATAGCCCAAAGGAGAACGTGCGGTATCCGCAAAAGATGAAGGCACCATGCTGCAAAAAACGCTACCCATAGTCCGCCCAGAAAATGTGCGGGTGCGCTGAACCACACAAAGTCCGAATACTCGTGCGCGATTCCAAATAAAACGATAGGAAAGAGGACGGAAAGAACGGCTCCTTGAGCAATAAGTAAATTTCGTGAAGTCATGACGGAGATGCTAGTACTCTAAACCCCGCCGCAGGCGGGGCTCAGGGGGCGGCAGGTACGGTGAGCCTGGTATTGGAGCCAGGTGGGTGCCCTCAGCGTCTACACCGATGGTGCAGAGCAATTTGAGCTCCCTTATTCGCACCAGCAGGTTTTCGTACCAACCGCTCTTACGAGTATACCACTCTCAAATAAAAAGAAAGGAGCCTATTCAAGAATGCCGTCGAGGTTCACGTCGTAGAGAATTTGTTCGCCCACAAGGCGGTATTCAGTGAGCTCGCTTTCTGTGAACCACAGAGCAATTTCACGCTTTGCTTCGTCGGAAGAGTCAGAGCAATGGATGAGATTACGTACTGCGCGATCGTCGACCGCTGAAATGTTATATGAATCGACGGTGAGGTCGCCTCTGATTGTACCAACGTCCGAGGTGGCAGGCTCCGTATCTCCGGTGATTTTCTTTACAACTGCTGCTGCTTGATTCCCTTCCCATACCATCATAAGGACTGGCCCGCTCGTCATGAATTTCACCAGCTGGCGAATGATATCTTTGCCGTATTCAATTGGCTCCTTGCTCACCGGCAAGTTATTGGCCTTTTTGTCTTCGGCAATCTTGGTGCCTTTCTTTAGAAACCACGCATCGTCTTTGTTGTAGTGTTCCCAAAACTTTTTTTCATCGGCAACACCAAAGCGCAGTCCCACGAGTTTAAGGCCCGTGCGTTCATAGCGTTTAATGATCTCACCGACAAGCGCACGCTGTACCCCATCGGGCTTGATGATTACAAACGTACGTTCTTTTTTGGGATGATCCATGAGCGACATTGTACTGCGAAAGTCAAAAAGCGCTAGCGATATACATCGTCGTGTGTACCGATGTCGATGAAGCACACACTGTCGCGTTTCAAGACAAACACAACTCGATACTCATAGGATATTCTCGCAGCACGACATCCTTTCAGCACTCCCTTCAATAGATGAGTTCGTAATCCCGTTGTGACGTCAGCTGCAACGCGATGCATCACCTCTGCGACCTCGGTCTCCAGATCAGGATGATTTCCGAGAAAGCTCCGCAACCTGCGCTCGAAGCGCGGGGTGGTGAGGACTTTTCTCATGCCTGCTTAATTTTTCGGAAGAGTTCTTTCACCGATGCGTACGCACGGACATTTCCCACTTTATATTCAAGCAGACTCAAGTACGCCTCAAGTTCGTTGCTCTTGCGGAGCGCCCGCTTCGCAAGCGCTGCGCTCTCTGAAGCAATCTTTTGTATTCTTTGTATCTCCGTGGTCATACAGATACTATACCACACTCCGACTTTACTGCGAATTCACGCCGATAGCGAACGCCGTACTCTATCGGGTTTAATGATGACAAACGTGCGTTCCTTTTTTGGATGATCCATGAGCGATAATGTATCACGTTTTAGCTGCGAACGAAACTACTGATACAAGGATTGGGGAAGGTCTGACTCCAGTGGCTCCGCTTTTTTGCCATACGCGGCGTCGAATTTGCGGCGGGTTTCGGCTTCTACCTCTTCCCTGTCTTTACCGTAGGTGCGGTATGAAAGCTCTTTCATTGCATCAATATTAGAGTAATCCATTTTTGGCAACTCTTGGGTTTGGATCGTGAACGGTCGTGCCGGAACACCATTTACGAGGAGGGAGAGGACGGCATTTCGATTTGGTAAATTCTCTAGATCTTGTGCGGTAAAAATAGGCGTGAATTGTTTCTCCAAAAATTCAGCGTCTTGTGTACCGATGCGGAAGGATGCTTTCGTGCCGACGTTACCAATAACTGCGTCGCGAATGTCCTCTTCCAATTGAGCGATGAATTGGTGAGCAATCGTAAGAGAGAGCTTGTATTTGCGGGCCTCAGAGAGGATGGTCGCAATGGATGGCGTCGCAAAGTTCTGGAATTCATCGATATAGAGGTAAAAGACCGGCAAGAGGTCTCCACGCGTGTCGACGCGTGAGAACGCAGCTTGCAAGAATTTCGATACAAGGATGAGACCGAGGAGAGAGGTGTTGCGATCGCCCAAACGACCCTTCGAGAGGTTCGCGAGAAAGATTTTCTTTTTGTCCATAATCTCGCGGAAATTGAACGCTGATTTTTCCTGCGAAACGATCGGTCGCATGATGTCATTGGTCAAAAAGACGTCGAATTTGCTCGTAATGTATGGCGCGACGTTCTCCAGTGATGGATCACCTTGCGCTTGCTCCGCGATTTTCCTCCAAAACTGGACAATAATCGGATTATTGCAATGCGAGAGCTTGAGATTTCGAAAGGCGGTGTCAGCAAATACGCGCGGAATTTCCACAAAGGTGCTGCCGGTGTCCGGATCTTCGACGACCAACTGCACTGCGTTGCGATAATACTGCTCGAACATCGGGCCGAACGCCTCCGGCACGTCAGCGTAGAGTTTTCTGAAAATTCCATAAACTTCATCGACGACGAAGGTTTTCATTTCGGGTTTTGTGCGATCATACTCGAGCATGTTGAGTCCCATCGGCCGCGCCGTGTATGCGGGATCAAAATAAATCACATCATTCATGCGCTCGGGGGGAATACAGGCGAGCACATCTTCGATGTCATTTCCGTGTGGATCGATGAACGCGACCCCTTCGCCGTTTTTGATGTCCTGAATGATCATGTTCTTAATCAATCCCGTCTTTCCCGTCCCCGTTTGGCCTATGACGTATGCGTGCCGCAAACGGTCTGATGCGCCAAAGCGCACCGGTGTTTCGTCCGCTCCATAGGTATTGATGCCGATCGTAATTCCTTCTGCGGGGGTTTCGACGGGCGCGGGGGCTTGCTTGGCAAAGCTTCGCTTTAGTTCGCGGGAAGTAGTCACACGTTCAGCGGTAAAGTGGAAAATGGAAGTTATTTCAGCGAGCGAGAGGGGCATAGAGATCGAGTGATCAAACGAACGATAGGTAAAATCTCGTAAAAATTCAGAAATCCCCCACTGTCCAACACGCTTAAAGAGGAGACGGTTCCCTTTTGAGTCATCGTATTGATTAAACGGCGCTTCTAAATTACTCAAAAGCTCCTCCGCCCTCTCCTGTGTAGCGGCAGAAGTGACGAGTCGAATGGAGACGGGCGCGATGCGCGTTTTTAGTTTTTTGGTTATGACTTCTGTAGCGACCTGATCGCTCGATTTCCTAAATTGCTGGTCCAGTTCGCGCTGATGCTGCTCCGGCATGAATATTTGCTTGGCCATCAAATGCACTGCTTCCCCGATTTCGGTTTCCGGCACGCGAAGCGCTTTACGAAAGTATTTTCCTTTTTCAAGCTCGCGAACGATTTTTTTGTAGTGATGATTGTAGCGATCTCCCTCGGTCGAGACCGTGATTTGGAGCGCCGCCCCTTCCCCATGCTTCGCGATCTTTGCAAATGCCGCAAGAAGAATATTCATCGGATCGTGTTCAAACATCTCGGGAGTCTTCAAGGGAAGTGCTGGATGATCAGCGAGTCTTGCATATGCTCCTGCATGTGCTCCATCATAGTTAAAAATGTTGTAATCCCCACGCGCCTCCGACATACGAGCATTGGGAAACACCGATGCGATAAGACGCTCGGCAAGGATCTTTTTCGCGCGCGGTACGGCAAGATACAAAAACGCTTCCTCCGTGCCCTCCTGCACGGCAATTTCAAGTGAAAATCCTTCCCGTGAATCAATGAGAGACATGAGGCCGGCATACAATTGCTCAGAGGAAGAGAGGAGCTGCTCCAATTTATGCTGTTGATTTTCTTGTTTGTCTCCCTCTCCGTGGGCCTGCGGCTGGATCTCAAAAAGCACCATGTTGAGGGATCGTTTCATTCTTTCAGGGACTCCGAACCCTTTATCCGGCAATCCTTCAGCAATGTAACGAATGAGGGCGCGGTGTACATCGTCCTCAAGATGTGGATTCTTCATTCGCGAAGCAACCGAAAGCGCATTTCTGACACCGCGCTCTGCAACGAGTCTCAAAACCTCATCCACTTGCTTGTCGTGCGGCTCCGGGGTGAGCTTTAGAACATTTTTGAGAATATCGTGCTCTGCCATCACAACGGTCTCGTGCAAAATAGTGGCTGCCGGAGTATCCCCATAGACGGCAACTTCGCGCTTGGCAATGCGATCGCTCTCGAAACGATTTCCCGGCGTTTCCATCTCAGCCTCTTTTTCCCTCACCCGCTCGCGCAAATAGGCCAACTCCTCTTCGGGGGATTTAAATTTTCCTGCCCCGTGAGAAATAGGACGCCCTACATCCAACTTGGGGCCTAAAGCGTTACCGGGCATATGTTTTGCAAAGGTGTAATAAAAGGCGTCCGTTATTTCTTTTGGGGTCTGTTGTAGCGCCGGGAGCGTACGGACGCGGCTTCTCCACCCCGTTAGAAACAGGTCGCGGTCGTGTGTCTAATTCAGGGGGCATAATAGTTGTTCAAACAGACAAACGTCTGTGACGAAGTTGGTGTCCGCAATGAGCGACCGCGGTTTCTAACGGGGTCCATCAAGGGAGGCATGAACACAGTATATCGTACAAAAAAGAAGAGCCGCCCGAGCGAGCGTGAGTACATGAACTCGGGCGCTCTCCTCGTGCGGCTCACGCCACCATCTGCCGGACGGCAGAAGGAGCCAGGGACAGAATCGCGCTCCCGGGATACGAACTGCTCATATCGCTACCACGAACATCAGGTGTTAGCGCGATCGTGAGCACGTTACCTTCGTTGCTCACAGTCGTGACCGCCTTGACGAAGTCGGGGTAGCTGAGTAGAAGGCGGTTGTGGTCGATTACGATGAAGCGTTCGCCCATCGCGACCGCCCGCGCGATCTCGTCGCGAATTCTCGTCAATTCGGCCTTCCAGCATTGCTCCTCCCTTCTCTTTCTAAGGGCCTCTTCCTTGGTCCTTGCGGCCGCTCGTGCCTCATTCTGTTCCGCCCGTGCAGCTTCCCGCTCGGTTGACGTTTTCCACAATCTCATGGCGCATCTCCGTGAAAAACCATCCTCGGATGGCGACTGCAGGCATCATATACCAATCCGCTAACCAAACAATGCTTTCGCTCCGATGTCTTTTCGGAATTGCATGCCCTCAAAATGAATCTTGCCGACAGCTTCATATGCGCGATCAAGCGCTTGCTTGAGAGTTCCCCCTATCGCTGAGACGCTCAGCACTCGGCCCCCCGCGGTCACGAGCTGTCCATTATCCATTTTTGTTCCGGCATGAAATACAACGATGTTATCCTGCTTCTCAGCTTCTTCAATACCCGTTATAGGAAATCCTTTTTTATATGCATCAGGATATCCGCCAGAGGCAATAACGATGTTGGCGGCAAAATCTTTGCGCCATTCCACCGAATCTTTTACCGAGTCCAATGTGCCGTCGACACACGCTTCAAGAAGATCAAGGAGGTCACTCTGTAAGAGACGCATATATACTTCTGCCTCGGGATTACCAAAACGAGCGTTGTATTCCAGCACTTTGGGTCCCGCCAGCGTCACCATAACCCCGGGGAATAAAACTCCTTTAAATTCAGTACCGCGTTTTTTTAGCGCTTCGAGTGTGGGTGTCACGACCTGACTCTCATAGCTTGCCATCATTTCTGTAGTAATCCACGGAAGAGGCGCGATCGTACCCATACCCCCCGTATTTTTCCCTTTGTCGCCGTCAAGAATGCGCTTGTGATCTTGGGAAGGAGGAAATACGAGGTGCGTAATGCCATCCGAAAGGGCATGAATTGAAATTTCTTGTCCGTCTAAATATTCTTCTATCACGACTTCATTTCCGGAATCTTTGAAGACTTTTTCCACCATAATTTCGCTTATAGCCTTCTCTGCTTCCTCAAGCGTCTGACATACATATACCCCCTTCCCTAAAGCGAATCCACTCGCCTTTACGACAATCGGAAGCCCTTGAGTGCGAACGTAGGCGAGTGCGGATGCTGCGCCATTAAAAATAGAGAACTTCGCTGTGGGGATTTTTGCTTCTTGCATCAGTGTTTTTGCAAATGCTTTCGAGCTTTCTATCTGTGCAGCTTCTTTAGAAGGGCCGAAAATTCGTAGGCCACGTGATTTAAACACATCAACAATTCCCATGCCCAAAGGATTTTCAGGCCCTACCACCGTAAGACCAATCCTCTTTTCTTCTGCAAATCCCGCGAGTTTTTGAAAATCCATTACCTCTATCGGCACGTTCTCACCAATATTTTGAGTACCCGGATTTCCGGGCGCTATATACAGCTTGCCGATGCGCGGCGATTGCTTTAATTTCCATGCGAGCGCATGTTCCCGCGCTCCACTTCCGATTATGAGTACATCAATTGCCATGAGTAGTAATATACCGCATCGCGTCCTCGGGTGTATCGGCAAAATGCATCATTTCTCTGACAGGTTTCTTTAAGAATCCCTCTTTTTCCATACGTTCAAGCTGAACCTTTAATCCGTGGAAAAATTCACCAGTATTGAGGGCGACAATCGGTTTTTGAAAACCATGTTTTGTAAGACGCAGGACATAGGTAATTTCGTTAATCGTTCCGACTCCTCCGGGTAATGCAAGAATGGCGTCGCCCTTTTCAAGCATCACTCGATTCCGCTCATCCATGTCTTTTGCCATTATCATTTCGTCAGCAGCCGGGTGAAGTTTACCTTTAAGGTAGTCCGCCCCAATGCCGATTATCTTCGCTCCGTTTTCCTGCATCGTGTCGGTCATTACCTTCATAAGACCCGCATAGACCCCACCCCACACCAATGTGTGTCCATTTTTCGCGAGGAGTTTAGCGAGCTCTGCTGCCTGCCGTTTATAGCTCTCATCCACTTCGTTCTCGGCGCCAAACAGGGTGATATTCATTCGCCCATTCTACTCTATTCCTTCGTCAACCCGGTTAGTAGAATGTGGGCTTGCCGTAGGCGAACGCTGAAAGCCCTAAACAAAGGCTCAAAATCGATACTGCGTGGTCGACTTTGATACTCTCGGCGGTGGCAAAAAGCAAAAGCCCACATTACACTACCGGGTTAAAATCTCAGGACCGTTTTTGGTGACGATGATCGTGTGTTCGAAATGCGCGGTTCGTGAACCATCCTTGGTCCGATACGAGTGGCCATCTCCATCCACATACAACTCTCCACTTCCGAGTGTCATCATTGGCTCGATTGCGATGACCAGATTTTCAACCAACTTCACACCCTTGCCGGGCTCACCAAAATTCGGCACATGCGGCTCTTCGTGCACTTTGAGTCCTACGCCATGACCTGAGAGATTGCGGGGAAATCCAAAATTATATTTCTCGGCGATTTTCTCCACTGCATAGCCGATATCGCCGGTAGTATTCCCTACGCGCGCTTCTTTAATTCCGGCGACTATCGCCTCATACGTGCCTCGTACCAATTCCTCATCGTGCGGATCACGCTTCGAGCCAGCAATCACCGTCACAGCGTGATCAGTGTAGAGCCCTTTGTGTTTGATGCCGAAATCAATGCACACGACATCTCCATCATGGATCATTTCACCATTCACCCCTGCCGGGGAGTGCACGATGACGGCATTGATTGAGACACAGAGGCCAGAAGGATACGGTGGGTTATTTTTTCGATCAGTATAGCCGAGAAATGCGAGCTGATCGCCCTCCGCTTTCACCATTTCCCGCGCTTTCTCTTCCAATGCGAGCGTTGTAACTCCGGGCGCGACCATCTCGCTCAATATACGTACGTGCCTCGCAAGCCTGCGTCCTCCTTCGCGCAGTATCTCTATCTCTTCTTTGGTCTTTGCGATCATCCCGTTAGAAGTAGGAAGCTTGCGCTTCCGACTCGATGCCGTGACAGGCTATTTTTCTTACGATTGAAATCATTCTCAACATATACCATCTGGCCGAACTTCCGCAACTTCTAACGGGAATCATTGTGAAAGTCCGAGTGCTGACATTATATTTTTGTGGATCGTTTCGATATCCGGCTCGCCGTCGATGTGGTGCATCGTTGCGCCTCGCTCTTCAAGCAAATTGAGCGTCGGGAGAACTTCTTCTTTGTACCATCCGATACGACGCCGTATTTTCTCTTCGGTATCATCGCTACGACCCCGTGCCATCAGACGCTTCACAATAGAATCCTCGGAAAGTTCGATCGCAACGACGTGATATTCATTGCGACCATAGAAACGCATCGCGTCGTCAAAGGCCTCTGCCTGTGACATGCGACGCACCACGGCATCCGCCACGATGTGCTGCTCGCCTGTGAAATGCTCCACTAAGTGCTTTGCCATAAGGTAAATCGGCATAAAGGCGGGCATGAGTGCCCCCTCGTTCACAATCTTGCCTGTAAGCTTGCTGGTATAGCTCCCCTCTGCGATCTGGGCACGCAGAAGTGCACCCATTTCTATATAGACCACATCGCGACCATCGCGCTTTTTGAGAGCGTCAATGAGCATCTGCACTTGCGTGCCTTTACCAGCGCCTGATGGACCTGAAAAGAGAACGGTGAGTGGATTCATCCTAGTAGTCATAGTTGCAAAGTATAGCCTTCCTTCCGCATAATATCCACGACATCGCGCACAGTATCTTCCAATCTTCCGTCGGCGTTCACGACGCGGTAATCATACTGCGGCGAATGCACACGCATTTCTTTTTCGGTTATTTGCATGCGTGCCTCAAACTCTTTTTCCGACCACTCAGGATTTCGTACCTGTAAGCGACCTTTGAATTGTTCAAGGGATTCAGGCATGATGAAAATGGTTGTTGCGCCGTACTTTTCTTTCAGAAGCTTTGCGCCTTCGATATCAACCTGTGCAAACACGATCTTTCCCTCTCTGATTCGTTTCTCAAGATCGGGAAGATAGGTGCCGTAGTACGTATTCAATGCCGGAACAAAGCGGTGCTCGGGAATATTTCCTGCGGTTAATTCCGCGTCAAATTTCTTCTGTGAGAGAAAATAATAATCCACGCCCTCTTCTTCACTGGGTCGCATAGCGCGTGTCGTCGCGGTCACAAGACGCGCGCAATTTTTGTAGCGTTTGAGAATTTCGGCGATAACAGCGTTCTTCCCGCTCCCGGAAGATCCCGCGATCACGACGACCTGCTTTTTGGCCGCATGCATAATGCGACTAATACTCTCTGATGGAGGTCTGTGCGTCAACCTTTTTAACCACATCAAGTACTACGGAGACAACGATGAGAAGCGCAGTACCACCGATCGTAATTGCTGTGATGCCCGTAATACCCTTCAGAACGAGCGGCAAGACCGCAAGTGTACCGAGGAAGAGTGCTCCGACGAGCGTGATGCGTGTGATGATGTTGCCGAGATATTCCGCAGTGGTTTGTCCTGGGCGCACTCCGGGGATGAACGCGCCATTTTTCTGCAAGTTCTTTGCTACTTGGTTGGGCTCGAAGGTAATTGCGGTATAGAAGTAGGTGAAGACAACCACCAAGAAGAAGTAGAGTCCACCGTAGACCCATTGATTCGAAAGCGCGCCCACAACGGCGTTCCCTGCGGAAGCAACAAACGCGATCGAGCTCTTAGTGAGGAAAGTCGCGATCATTTGAGGAAACAGCAAGATCGAAAGCGCGAAGATGATCGGAATAACGCCTGCCTGATTTACGCGCAAAGGTAAATAGGTAGAAACACCGCCCAATACTTTTGAACCGCGTACGCGGCGCGCATAGGTGACAGGGATCGGGCGCTCGGCTTCTGTGACGAATACAACGCCAGCAATAATAACTGCAGCTGCTGCGATGAACGCGAGATAGACAGGAAGCTGAGAAACATCAAACGAGAAGATGAGCTGCGCCGCAGCGGAAGGAAGACTCGAGACGATACCGGCAAAGATGATAAGTGAGACACCGTTCCCTACACCGAATTCAGTGATGAGCTCGCCAATCCACATAAGAAGGATCGCGCCTGCGGCGATCACAAATACGTTCGTGACGAAAGCGAGGGTGGTGAGGTGTGAGACGATACCATTCTGCTGCAGGAGAAGGAGGAAGCCAAATGCCTGAACAAATGCAAGAGGAAGCGATAGGTAACGCGAGTACTGCATGAAGCGCATACGGCCGGAATCCCCTTCTTCTTGATACATCTCTTTCAGTTTTGGAATGAGGATGGTCATGAGTTGCATCACGATGGAGGCCGTAATGTACGGTGAGACTCCGATCATCATGATCGAAAGGTTGGAGAATCCACCGCCGGAGAACACGTTGAGGAGACCCAAAAATTGGTTATTGCCCAAAAATGCTTCGAGCTGCGCTGCGTCAATTCCCGGGATCGGGATGATGGCAAGAAATCGGAAGACGACGAGTGCGGAGAGCACGAACAGCACACGCGTGCGAAGCGTTTCGTCTTGAACTACGACTTTCACTTTTCTTAGAAATTGTTCCCACATATGCCTAGAGATTCTTAGCGAGTGATGCGAGCTTAGAAGCTCTGACATCCCGAGCGCCAGCGAGGGACAAATCAACCACTCCACCGGCTTTTTCTATCGCGGCGCGAGCTCCCGCGGAAGCCTTGATGCCTTTGAGCATCAGCTTCTTCCCCATCGTACCACCGCCCACGATTTTGACAGCGACAGCAGTCTTGCGCTCTTTTATGATGCCTTTATCAGTCAGAGTCTTTCGTGTGACTTCGCTCCCGGAATCAAACATCGCTTCGAGTCGTTCGATTGAAACGACAACAGCGTTCTCTTTGGTGCCGTCCACCGTGCGACCACGATTCTTTCCGTATCCGCGGCGCTTCGGAATTTTCTTAATGATGTCGCGCATTTCCGGTCGCTTCTTGCGGCCAGAGCGCGCGTTTTGACCCTTGGTGCCGCGCCCAGAAGTCTTGCCGCGTTTGCCCCCGCGACCCACGCGCATACTTCTCCGCGCCGTTGTACGTATGA
>CAZFMA010000032.1:0-6257 GCA_964520015.1 uncultured Candidatus Saccharibacteria bacterium | reverse complement strand
TCGACGACTAAAACCACAGGAGAATCCGATGGACGAAGAAGACAGGCGGCGGATGGCAAGATTCTTCCCGGATGCGAACCTGGCAGAGCCAATATCCTGTCCCAAGTGTAAGTGGGCGGGAAAGCTCGCAGATCTGAAGGTGCAGTATGTCATGACCAAGCGGCCACGCTTTTTTGTCTGCCCGCAAAGCGAATGTGGCGAGCAGATCATCAGCACCGCACCGCACACCTGGTAAGTGCTGCCCGGGCGCCGGACACAAACCGGCGCCCTTCCCCTTTTTATATTTGACAGTAAAAAATTAAGCGTGTAGTATCGACTTTATGAGTAACGGTCGAATCGCAACAGCTTCTTTCTTTTACTTCTTTTTTACTTCCCGAGAAGGGGTAGCTGTGTCGTTGCTTAAATAACTTAAAGCAAAAACCCAGAAGCCCCTCCTCGGAGGGGTTTTTTCATGCGGGGCATGGAAAAACGGTCGGAGCCACGGAAGTGGCGAGACGTGCCCGGAGGCGCCCAAGCGGAGCGCCAGGGCGACCGGAGGGTTTCTGTTTTCTGGGATGTGCGCCGCTCAGCGACCCACATCCCAGACCGCAGGTGCGGCTGGACGAGCGAAAAGAAGAAGAGCTCGTATAGCTCTTTGAGCTGCAAGGCTCTTGTTCTTTTCGCTTGCCCGTAGTCACTAACCAACGAGAGGACGGGATATGCGGCAGAGATCGCCCTACTTCGTGAACAGTGGAACGGTCGCTTCAGAAGCGGCTCAAATGCCAGAGCGTAAGATCGTCGTGGTCGGACCCTCTGCATGGGCCGAAACCGACGGACGTGAATTGCACATGGGGCTTCGAAAACTCGGAGCGGAGCCGCTCATTCTCCAACAGGAGATGCTGACGGCAGCCAGCATCCGACGCTCGCTCGGGGGAGCAAGTCATTTCGTGCTTGCACTCCCCTCTGTGCAGGGAGGAGACCCGGAGATACTCCGACAGCAAGAAGACGTACTGCTGCGGGCGGCTAGAAATGCCGGCATCGGCAAGATCGGGTTTCTCAATCTCGCACCCGAGGCTGCATGGCGGCACAGCAGGGCGTTCGAGACAGGTATCTCTTTCGTTATCGTGAGCACTGACAATGAACGCGCAGCACTCAAGGCCATCTACCCGGAACTCAAGGTCGAGAGGACCTTGCTATACCGGGATATAACGCTTGCCACGGCCACGGCCGATAGTATCGTCAAGATCTGAAGCCGGCTGCTTCTCAAGAAACTCCTCGAACACCCCCACATCGATGGACGGCGCGGGCCCCCTACAGCCCCGCCGTCCTTCGTTTTTATCTCTCTAGAATCCGATCGACCGTAGCATCAGCCAATATTTTCATAGTGTCGAATATTTTGAGCGTAGGATGCTTAGGGATGAGCAGTTGCAGATCCGTGCATGCCAGAATCACACAGTCGACGTGCTTGTTTTCAAAGTCATTGATGATCTCGACCAATTCCTCACGATCTTTATTACTCTGCCGTCCCATCACAAGGTTGTGGATGAACTTCCCCAGTTTTTCCTGCTGAAGATCGTTTGGTGTTTCGAGTGAAATACCGCTTTTGGTAAAAGCATCTTCGTAGAGTTTATTCTTGATGGTAGCGGAGGTAGACACAACTCCGACTTTCTTGAAGTTGTTTTTCTTGAGGAAGGCCACGGTCTCCTCGACGATGCTGAGGACTGGTATCCGGACAGAATTCTGTATCTCTTCGATAAAGACATGGAGCGAATTGCACGGCATCACGATAAAGTCGGCACGTGCTCTTTCTAGTCTGTGAGCTTCATTCGTGAGGTATGGAATAAATCTTTCTATTCCCTCACTCCTCATTATGGCGTCCTCTTCGATTTGGTATGGCAAAGGGACGCTTGCCATAACGATTGATGGCCTCGTGGTCTTATCTTTTTTCTGGCACGAGAAAACAATGTCCAAGTAAAACTCGGCTGTTGTTTCCGGACCAAGACCGCCTATTATTCCTACTGATTTCATATTAGTTTTTAGACTACTGATAAATGAGGGCTGCTGGCGGATATATTCCCGCCAGCTACCCCAACCTGCAGATCAATCGCTCACGTATGGTCGCGGCACCGAGCCGAGCGTCTTGCTGACCACCTTTCCCTCATGAGGGACGAAGCCCATGAAACCATGTCTTGGGCATTCTCTCTTCGCCAGCTCGGCCGACACCTGCGTTAGCGTGCACTTTTCCTTGCAACGCGGACACAGCTCTTCTCCGTTTATGTTCATAGGGTCCTCCCCCTCGATAGCGAATTGACTGCAAGTGAAAGAGCATTGCAAGCTCTTTCACTTGCAACCAGTCGCGGATGCGATCTGGGTACTGGAGCGAGGCATTTTCGACACAGATCCCAGACAACAACGTAAAAAGCCCCTTGTGGGGGCCGGATCTGTCGAAAATTGGTGCAGCGACAAATTACCCCCTGGGGCTTTGATACGTGTGCCAATATGCTGCTGCGATATTCATATGTTTCAAATATACACCCCACCCACGATTCTGTCTACTTTTTTCCCCTTTCCAGCACTATTGTTTATCTCGTCCGACCGGATAAATTAAACAAGGAGATTATTTCTTTTTGCGCTTTGCAAACCAACGTTCTGTTGTAACGAGCAGCGGGGTGGCAAGAAATATCGAAGAGTACGTGCCGGCAATAATGCCGACCAAAAGGGTGAGTGCGAAATCTTTTGTAGACGCTGGACCTATGAAGTACAGAACGAGAAGGGTGAATAAGACGGTGAGCGAGGTGTTGACGGAGCGAACGAATGTTTGGTTGAGACTCTTCCCTGCGGTCTCTGCAAAATCTTCTTTGCGATTGCGCTCCTCATTAATGCGCAAATTCTCTCGCGTCCTATCAAACACCACAATCGTATCGTGAATTGAGAAGCCGAGGATGGTAAGAATGGCTGTGACGAACAATGTATCAATCTGCGCCCCCGTCAAAAATCCGAGCAATGCGAAAAACCCGACCGGGACGATAATGTCGTGGAGCAACGTAACGAGCGCGATAAGACCGTAGATCCAGGAAGAAATCGGCTTTGAGACTTTGCGAAATGCGAACGCGATGAAAAGCAAGATGCAGAGAAGCACGAGGGCAAGCGCGATCAGCGCCTTGTTGCGCAGCTCGACGCCGATCGTTGGGCCGACTTCAGTGAGCTGAGCAATAGTGACCGGTGATTCTCCGCCAATCGAGAGCGTCCGAGGCAAGGCCTCACGCATTGCGGGCGTCATGTTGCCTGCGCGAAGGATGTAGTCATTGGTATTTGCTTCACGCAGAGAGTATCCTCGAAAACCTGCAGTATCGAGCGACTGCGCGAGCGCCTCGGGTGCAGGCCGACCACTTGCATATGTTGCCTGCACCAATGTGCCACCCGTAAAATCGAGCCCAAGCTGGAGGCCGAAAACAAAAACTGACGCGAGTGCAGCGAGCACGATAGCCACCGTGATGGCAAAGAAGATATTGCGGTTTCGTACAATAAACATACTTATGATTTGACGCCGCTTCCGAAGAAAAAGCGTGAAAGGCCGCTCTTTGCGTCAATACTAAGAGCAAAAAGAAATGTGCGTGATACGGAGATGGCTGTGAGCATTGAGACAAGAACGCCAAGGCCGAAGACAAGCGCGAAGCCCTTGATGAGCGAAGTTCCAAACCAAAAGAGAATGACAGCCGTTATCATGGATGAAATATTGCTATCACGAATCGAGGGCCATGCACGAGCAAATCCATCGCGGATTGCATCGGCACTGTTTTTCCCTCCGCGCAATTCCTCCTTCATACGCTCAAAAATAAGCACATTCGCATCCACTGCCATCCCGACCGAGAGAATAAAGGCTGCGATGCCAGCGGCGGTCAAGGTAACGGGAATAAGTTTAAAAAGTGCCAAAACGACGACAATGTAGAGCAAGAGTGCAATAGCTGCCAAGAGTCCAGGAAGTCGGTACCAGAAGAGCATGAAGAGCGCGACCGCTCCTATGCCCCACAGGCCTGCCATGATGCCATCCCGCACAGCCTTATCTCCAAGAGTGCCGGAAACAGTTTGTGTTGAGATGAGCTCAATCGGAACGGGCAAGGCACCGTAATTCAGGGTGCGTGCGAGTTCTTTGGCGCCTTCCGGCGTGAAGTTACCCGAGATGACGGCCGTGCCGTCGGGAATCGCTTCGCGAATTACAGGAGTCGAAATCGGTACGCCATCAAGAAACATACCGAAGAATCGGCCCACATTTGCTTTCGTGAGATCTGCAAATATTTTTGCACCTTGACTGTCGAAGTGAAGCACCACGACCGGCTCGCTCAAAGTTCCTGCGCCTCCTTGAAACTGCAACTCTGCACTCTTGAGATTCTTTCCTGTGAGAATGGCGGACTCGAAGAGCTGATTGATGGTTGAAGAGGAAATAGTCGATCCCTCTGCGCCCTTTTTCAGCATGCGAAATTCCAAAACCGGAGTCTCGCCGATAAGCGCAATCGCCTTTTGCGTGTCTGTGACTCCCGGCAACTCCACGATCAATCGCTCTTCCGGAGCGCCGGCAAGCGTGCCTGCATGTTCCGTCTGCACAATAGGCTCGGATACGCCGAAAAGATTGACGCGTTTCTCTATCGTCTCGCGCAGAGCGGACATCGATTCGGCGACGTCGCTGCCAGCGATATTCGAGAGATCTGCGCGATACACGAGCTGCGTACCGCCGGAGAGGTCAAGGCCGAGCTTAAAAGGGCGCGAGCCACTGGTTTGCGAGCTATAGACCCACCAGCCGATCCCACAGCCGACAAGAAGAATGATGAGGGCGATAGCCCGTTTTTGCCACATGCCGAGCAGTCTACCCCGTTAGATAGGACTATTCAACTCGACTCGGGCGACTCCTCGGTAATTATCTAACGGGGTCTATCTGCGCTTATCCACTAAATCAAATAGGTTTCTGAATATCATTGCGACAGCGACGGGGCCGACGCCTCCCGGCACGGGCGTAAAGACAGACGCTTTTTCAGCACACGCGGGATCGGCATCTCCGTGAAGTTTTTTCTTTAATTCACTCGTCCCTGCATCAATTAAGGCTACTCCTTCTTTCAAGTGTTCCGGCTTGATAAAGCCAGGATTACCTGCTCCAGAAACAACGATATCAGCATCTTTCAAATCCTCTATGGAACCTTGCTGAAGCGTAAACAGGGAAACGTTGGCCCCTAAGCTCTTAAGAAGCCACGCGGAAGGCTTGCCCACAAGCCTGCCCGCGCCCACGACGACCGTTCGCGCGCCTTCGATTTTTATATTGTTTCGTTTCAATATCTCGACAACAGCGAGAGCAACGGGCGCATGTACGAGTCGTTCTCCCTCGGGGATAGTCGGATTAAGCGCGTCTACATCTTTCTCCTTCGGGACAGCGGAAAGTGCCGAATTGATATCAACGTGCTTCGGCAATGGAAGTTGTACGATGACGGCATCTGTTGTTTCTCCGAGCTTTTGAATCTCTCGAACAACGTCGTCCGTCGTCACACTCTCCGATACGCTCGTGCGTACCATCTCAACACCGAGCCGCGTGGCAGCTTTTACTTTCATGCCGACAAACGATTCGATAACGAGATTGTGCCCCACCACTACAATGCCGAGTCGTATCGGTTCCGCAAAAAGCGTGCGGCGCTTTCCCAGCGCCTCGTACATGTCCTCTGCGATTGCTTTGCCGTCGATGATCATGTTAGAAATTCTTAACGAACGTAGTGAGTTTAGAAGTTCTTCCACCCTGTTAAATACGATTTGAGTCGGTTTCGCAAAAACATCTTACCGTGATGAGACTTCAGATAAAGCTCGCGGTGACGTGCATCTTTGCGGTCTCGACATGCCTCATAGTACACAAGCCCCAATGGACGTCTATCTTTTGTCGAAGACACACGCCCCCGCTTATGCTCCTCAAATCGTCCTTTCAAATCATCGCTGTAGCCAGTGTAAAACTTTTTATCTTTGCCCGACAACAGTACATACGTATAGAAATACATAAACAGATTTGAAAGGATTTAACAGGGTTAAGAAAAATATAGTCGCAAGCTCCTTATTTTTCTAAATTCCCATTTCTTTTTTAAGCGCCGCGATTCCCTCTTCTAATTTAATGTTCGGCTCCCATCCCAGCAGTTCCTTCGCCTTACGATTGTCTGCAAGCGAATCGTGCGCTTCGATGCGCGCAGGACCATACACGATTTTACCTCCAAACATCTCCGCGAGCGCTTGGATAGAGACGTTGCGCCCCG
>CAZFMA010000031.1:0-4259 GCA_964520015.1 uncultured Candidatus Saccharibacteria bacterium | reverse complement strand
ATTGAAGAGGGAGAAGACCCACGCGCGGCGCTCGATCGGGAATTCATGGAGGAAATAGGGGTGGATATTTCCCCGTATGAAGCAGAACTGATCGAAACAGCGGAAGGAGAGGGAGAAAAGTCGCTGCGCGAAACTGGCGAGCGAGTCTTTTGTAAAATGAAATTCAATAATTATAGAGTTGTCATGCATGACAAGCATGCCGCGGAAGTTGTCGTCACGATCGACAACGACGAACTTTCCGAATACCGCTGGTTCGAGCCTTCTGATCTCAAGAATATCGAACTTCCTGATCCTTCCTTCAGCTTTTTCGGGAAACTCGGATATTTGTAGAAGAGCGGCGGTCTTTCTTTTTGTAAGTGCTATTGTGTCAGGATGGATTGGAAAGGGAATTTATGAAGACACACAAAGGGTTTTGACTACTACTATTGAGTTGCATTTTCTGAAAGTCTGGTGCATACTCTATTCGTTCTATGACAGGAGAAGCGACGGTCAAAAAAGTGCGGAAACCCCGCGCCAAAAAAGTGGTTACATCCACTCCTGTTTCTACTGCTCCTACTCCCCGTGCGAAGTCTAAATCAGCCAAAGCCGCTGGCCCGAGTCGTCTGCGCATCCGCGTCCGTGCCTACGAACACGGTGTCTTGGATGGCGCAGTGAAGCAGATTATTGATGTCGCGGCTCGTCACAATGCCGAAGTTGTGGGTCCCGTGCCGCTTCCAATCGATATCAAGAAATACACGGTCAATCGCGCAGCATTTATCGACAAAGATTCCCGCGAACAATTTGAGATGCGTATCCACAAGCGCATGATCGATATTTTGAATCCTGCACCAAAAGTTATTGAGGCGCTGACAAATATTGATTTACCATCAGGCGTCTCAATCGATGTAAAGATGATGTGAATCTAACAATTCCCTCCAAGGGAATTGTTAGATTCACGGGGAATTTTTCCAAAAAATTCTCCGTAAGCCATTTTCCATCCAATGGAATCTGAAGAATCACGCAGAGCATTTCCAAAATGCTCTGTGCAGACAAAAAATCTACCCAGTGGAATAACAAACCACATAGGTGGGTTTTCTGTGTCTCGAGACCAACCTTTTTTATTTACGGACTTTCCTAAGCCGCCAATATTTCCAGGCAATAAAGAGAGTGCTTGCAATGACAAAGAGCTGCACCATGCGCTCTGTGATAAGGGTCCGGTCGGGCGTGAACATTTCGCCGAGAGGAGGAGAAACGATAATCAGTAGAAGAGGGAGGATAGCAAAGAGCGCGCCGAACCTCCACCATGATTGAAATACTTCTTTGCGAACGAATATGAGAGCGAAAAAGAAAAATGGAAGCCAGCGCGTTGCTAAATATAGAGGGTGTCCAATTCCGAATAAAACTGCTTGACTCATACAGTCTGATTGATCTCCTTCGCACCACCCAGCTAATTCAGGATGAGAAATATAATACCCGAGTATTATTGCTCCAATCGAGATTAAACAGAGCGTGCCTGCTACAACCCGATGATTCATAATCATTTCATTGTAACAAGTTTTTTAAGAGTTGAGATCATGTCGAGCAGCGCTTCCGCCTGCGCCGGAGTAATGCGCTCGAGCTGGATTTTCGGTTTCGGGCTTTGATTCGATTTCGTAAGTTGCTGTTTGATATAGAGTTCCATGTCATCAAGCAGCTTGAGTATTGTCTTGCCGGTGAACTTTGCTGTCGGCAGTAGGGCTGCTACGGATATGAATTTTGCGAGGAGTTAGACCTTCGTCGTTAACCCCAAGTCCATACCGCTAACACTTGTGATTATAAGCTTCACGTAGGTCTGTGGATTCGTAGTTTGTGACGATGAGACTACGGTGTCAGTTTTCCCATCTCCGTTCTGATCGAGGGCGAGAGATCCAGGCGAGCCTGATGCTCCGATTGTGAGAACCGCAGTCGTTGAGGCGGAAACGGGGATGTCTGTATACGAAGTCGTCGTTCCTTCCACTCCTCCAGTCACCAGCGTAATTTCAAACGTG
This sequence comes from uncultured Candidatus Saccharibacteria bacterium, assembly GCA_964520015.1. GTDB lineage: Bacteria > Patescibacteriota > Minisyncoccia > Phycocordibacterales > UBA2100 > UBA10103. The sequence continues at coordinate 2,253 of CAZFMA010000031.1, read as the reverse complement.
AACGTCCCGAGTCCAAGCCCTGTGAGCTTGATGGTGTATGGAATACCCGCTGGCAGCCCGAGATATTTTCCTTCTCCGAATTCTTCGTAGTAGCTGTTGGTGATATTTTCTTCCTTGTATAGAAGGTCGGAGCCGGGAATTGGATTGGGTGCCATGCCCGTGTGATTGCCGAAGCCGTCGTACGCGTCAAGAGATACAGGGGAGAGGATGCGCAGACGGAGACGTTTGTCGTCCGCTGTTGGAATGGGAAGTGTTTCAGAAACATATTGAGGTAGTGAGGGCAGAGAGGAAGTGGCAAGAAGAATCGAAATGAGTTCTTGGATTGGTAGAACCTCGGTCATGCTCGCATGATTATTTCTCAGCTCGTTATCTTTATTATATTTTTTTATATCGATATAAAATATCGGCCACGTTGTTGTCGCCACCGCGCTCGCGCTTACCACCGTCCCATCTCCATCCTCCGTCATATTTACCACATGCCGCGTCGTGGTGGCAAAAAGACAGGTGATGGTGCTGCAGAAAGTTTCCCGCTTTTCCTCATACGTTACCCGCTTCGGCGTATCCAATCCCCAGCCTGCGATCTGTATTACTTCCACGCCTGAAGGTGGCATCCACGCGTCGAGGTTGACATGGAGGGCTGTCGCACTCCCAAGTAGCGCAGAAGAAAGCACGCCGGGTATTTCTATATTGTCATATACAGGTTTTACTCGGCCGCCAGCACCGGTGAGAAAATTCGCGAGTTCTATCGCACTGTCAACGAGAGGATTCGCGAGAGCAGCGCCCGCGCGCAGCGCGGGCGCTGCAGAGAGGTCGACGACCGGTTCGGCGACACGAGCAAAATACGCGGGTGACGGTAGAAGACCGAATGCGCTCGGCATATTCTCGCCGAGGGCTCGCGCATTTGCTTTCGAGACCAAGAATCCCGCCCATCCGGGGATATTCTGGAAATCTCCGTGCAGAATGGAAGCGACCGCTTTTGGGGTTCCCAATTGCGGTGTGCCGACGAAGATTATTTTGTCGACGAGATCTGCTTTTCCCTCTGCCTCCAGCTTGCGCATCAAGGCTTTTGCTAGCAGCCCGCCGTTGGAGTGAGCGATGATCGTAACCTTACCAGTCTTTGAATGTGCGGCGAGCTCCTCGAGTTCGGCGGCGGGATAGTGCCTGCCGTCGTTGTATATCGTTCCATTCTCCACAATATCGTCCACGCTCATACGCCAGTCATAGGGAAATACTCGGAAATCGGCAATCTTGTCGCTCACTACCATATTTGTAAGCTGATCGAGAAAGGTACGGTAGATATCCGTTCGAGAGAAGAAAGGTCCGACGCTGTCGATGGTCGCTCCTGCTTTTGTGTATATCGGATTAATGCTTGCGCCACTTTGATCGAGGTACAGCTTCTGTACGTCTGATTGCAGACTGTTGGGCTCCCACACCTGATTCTCGGAAGTGGCACTCCCTTGATACAAGCGGCTGCCTTGGAATCCTGGAAGAAAGAGGACGTTGGAAAAACAATCGATTGCGCAGGCGTTCGGCGCTTCTCCTGCTACATATTCGAAAGTAAGACTTCTCGATCCGGCAGGGTCATACGTGATCGGAATCTCGCCCCCGTAGGTCGAGTAATCGACTTGGAAGTTCCAGTAGAACCAATCTACAAAATCCTGCTCCGTGTAAGGCTCGTCAAAACAATTGAACGGCTCTTCATCCTGACAGACTGATTTTGTATCAGGATATGAGAACACGGCGAGGTAGTAGAATCCCGAAGGCGTCGCCGGGTCACCAAGCGGCGAAAGATTGAACGAGACATTTTGAGATTCGATAGTCGCTTCGTTGCCATCGTCACCTGGGATTGGTGCATGAACGAGCGAATATGGAGTCTCCACGAGAAAGTCGTCGAAATTGACGATGCGCGCGAGAATATATGCCGCCCGATCTGCGGGCACCGCATCGGCCGAATAGGGCACCAAAAATTGCACGCTCCATTCATCATTCACGCCAGCGAGTTCGGCTCCATTGATGACGGACATCGCGCTTCCGTCGAAGGAAACGTCTTGAACCACTATTGTACCTGCGTGCTCCGCGGCAAGACTAGGGACGATCTCAAAGTCTGCGAATGCGAAAGAGGGAAGTGCGTGCAGGAGAAAGCCTGCGGTAGTACTTGAATTCACCACCCGTACACCCGACCGTCTCATCTCGCATATATACCACGCGGCCCTCGCCGCCTTCTTCCCCCTGTGGATTGTCAGTGCTTAGATA
>CAZFMA010000030.1:0-5426 GCA_964520015.1 uncultured Candidatus Saccharibacteria bacterium | reverse complement strand
GCAAACAATTAGAAGACCTGTCCCACAACGAAGCTCCTTATATCGGGACTGAGTTGCGTAAAGAAATACCTTATGAGTTAGCTTTCTATCGCGGTACAGATTTTAATGATTTATGATTGAATTTTTGTATCACGATGGCATTCAAAAAGAAATCGCCGCTCAAGAGCGGCGATTTCGTCACATACAAGAGGCGTTGAGAATTTTTGAACGTCTGTGTGAGAAGCAGTTTGATCCAACACAGCCCCAGCAAGTTATCTCTCCTGCGAAATTGCATCGGATAACGCAAAATGATTTATGGACGATGTGGAAAATAGAACTTGTAGTCCCAAAATCAGGGTTACGACCGAATCAATTTCCTCGCATGTGGTTTGTAGTGAAAGGTGACATTATTGCTGTTCTTTGTCTTGGATCACATGCAGATAACTATGAAGACGAAGAACGTGATCGAGCAGCTCAAGAGCGGATATCAGATTTGTTTTGAGACATTAAACGGAGGCGGGGAGGAGGGGCTGTAGAATTATGGACGTTTGTCATTCTGAACGCATAGACTACACTACAAGTATGATCGCACATACGGGGCTCAATGTGAGAAATTATAAGCGTTCGAAGAAGTTTTATTCGCTCTCGCTGAAGCCGCTCGGATACAAGAACAACATGGACATTCCCAAGTGGAAGGCCGCGGCATTTAATGATGGGAAGAATACTGATTTTTGGATAAATCAGAAGAAGAAAATATCTGAATCACACGTCGCATTCGAAGCGAAGAATAAGAATCAGGTGGATGCGTGGTACAAAGCAGCTCTAAAGGCAGGTGCGAAGGATAATGGTGGCCCGGGATATCGCACCGAATACTGGCCGGGCTACTACGCCGCGTTTGTGTACGATATTGATGGGCACAACATCGAAGTCGTCTGGTGGGATTATTCGAAGGTGGCGAAGAAAAAGAAGCAGTAAGGTATTTTGCTATGGAAAATGGAATTGCGACGGTTTTGAGTATGGTATTGGCATTCTTGCTCCAATTCGTGACGCTCATCGTTCATTTCATAATCTCCGCCCTCACACTCTTTTTGGATTTCTTCCGCAGCCTCGTGGGGCTCGCTTCATAACAAATAACAAACAGCGCGGGCCGAAGGTCCGCGCTGTTTTGGCTTCTTTTACGAAGAGATTAGTTTGCGGCTGCGCTTCCATCCATCGCATCGCTGTTTCCGCCGATGTTTATCTGGAGGCCGTTATCCGGTGCCGGCGCGGCTGCGCCTGGGCCATAGGTTTTGTACCACCAGACGCCACCGCCGACCAAGATGAGGAGCACGACCACAATAAGAATCGTATTTGTATTGCTGCTGTTGTTCATATATAAGGCTAAATTGTTAATGTCGAACGCTCTTCATGATACCACCCCTGCGCGGTATACTGGCGCCATGGAGGAAGATCAACACGCAAAAATCATAGAGCAATTGACGCTGCTCAACAAGCAGGTGGCAAAGACGAATTCCTTCTCCCGGATGTTGGTCATCGGGATAATCTATGGGATCGGTTTTGTCATCGGCTCGGCGATTATTGCGACCTTAACACTCGGCATATTCGCACCATGGTTTGCAGAGATTCCGTGGATTCGCTCTACATTCGAATCAGGAAATTCGATAGTGCGCTAAGGCGAAGGCAGCGTATGGCGATAGCATATACGGTGAAAGTGAATGCGCGCTCGCGCAGCCTTCGGCTCGCGGTGTATCCAGATGCACGCGTGGTTGTGACGGCATCGCGGTTTTTTGGACTTCCAGCGATCGAACGGTTTGTTACAAAGCATGCAGGGTGGATAGAAAAGCACGTGGAGAAAGCAAAAGGCCGGACGGTCATACGAATACGAAAGGGGGAGATACCAATGCTTAAGAAGCGTGCGCGAGCTCTTGCGAGCGCACGCTCTCTGCACTTTACAAAAAACTACGGACTCACGTACAGCAAGATTTCCATTCGAGCGCAGAAGAGCCGGTGGGGGAGCTGCTCCCACGCTGGCAATTTGAGCTTTAATTACAAGATCGCAGCACTCCCATCGCATGTCGCGGACTACATTATTGTCCACGAGCTTTGCCACCGCGCCGAAATGAATCACAGTAAGGCGTTTTGGAGCCTCGTCACGAGGACCATTCCCAATCACAGGGCAATCCGCCGCGAATTGCGCAATCTCGCAATTATGTTCGATTAGAAGCTGAAGAACGAGAGGAAGAGGGAGCCGAGTGCCGCAAGAAAGGCATTGGGCTCTGCACGCGTTTGTGGGGCTGGTTTAGGGGGAGGAGGCGGGGGCGGGGCATACGATCCCGAACCTTCGTATGAGCCTCCTGATGGAGGTTGCATATATGACCCAGAACCTTCATATGAACCTTGTGGCGGTGGATAAGAAGAAGTAGATGGTTCGTGCATGGGGGGCGGTACGCTCGTTTGTTGGTATTGCTGATACATACGCTGTTGCTCTGCAGTCATACCGGATGGAGGTACATTCATGTGCTGGGACGGTTCTTGGTATTGCGGCCGATACTGCTGATCAGATTGCGCTCGGTATTGCTGCTCGGATTTTTGTTGATACTGATCCTGATACTGTTGTTGGTATTCTTTTCGGTACTGCTCTTCGTACGTGCCACTTCCAGTGGGAGGAACATTGCGCAAAGGTGGTCGTGGGAGAGGGTCTTGAGCAGAAGGTGGATGGGAAGTCTCGAAACGCTCCTTGCACGCTTCGGGGTTTGCTTTGCATTGATCTGCAAGACCCTGGCATTCTAGAGGAGATGAACACGGCATTCCCGGCGGGATCTCAAAGCCACGTTCCTGTATTGCACGATCTTGACCAAAGTCACGCCCAGGTTCCTGCGGAGGTCCGAATCCTCGTTCTTGCGCAAATTGTTGGCACGTTTCTTGATGCGCAGGATCTTCACAATACGTGCGACATTCCTCGCCCTTACATCCACCGGGCCCAGTCATATTCTGGAATTGTGCATGTCGCTCGGCATCTTCTTTTGTTATAAATCCATTCTGAAGCGCAAACGCAGTACATGCTTCCTGATGTGCAGGATCCTCGCAGTAGGTTTTACATTCTTCGCCCTTACATCCGCCCGGGCCCGCGACATTTCGAAGCTTGGTAGATCGCGCAGCTTCTTCTCGCGTCATAAATCCATTTTCGACAGCAAACGCGATACATGCTTCCTGATGCGCAGGATCCTCGCAATATGTGCGGCACTGTTCACCGATGCAGCCACCCGGCCCTGGTTTCCCCGCAAATTTCTTCGCGCGCGCGAGCTCTTCGGGACTCATGAGATTGTTTTCTTCTGCAAATCGCAGACACTCTTCCATGTGCGCCGGATCTTCGCAGTACGTGCGGCACGCTTCACCCTTGCATCCGCCGGGACCCGTTTTGTTGCCCATCTTGCGAGCCATCGCAGCTTCTTCCGTAGTCATAAATCCGTTCTGAATTGCAAAATTGACGCACTCCTCGGTGTGTGCGGGGTCCTCGCAATAGGTTTTGCACGCCTCTCGCCGGCACCCGCCGGGTCCTGGCTTATTGCCCATTTTTTTTGCCATTGCCAACTCTTCTTTTGGTATCAAATTATGTTTCTCGGCAAATGCGATGCATTCATCGAAGTGTTCGTCAGCGGCGCAATACGCGCGGCACTCCTTCTCGCTTTTGCATCCTCCTGGGCCGCCTTTTGAGCGAATCTCTTTGGCGACCGCTATCTCTTGAGGAGGTATGAGTCCATTCTTCTCGGCAAACGCAAGACACTCATCAATATGCGCGTCGTCATCACAATATGACTTGCAGGCAAGTCCGACGCAGCCTCCGGGGCCTTTTGCATTTCCGATCTTGCGTGCAACCGTGGCTTCGTCCTCGCTCATGAGGCCATGCGTTTCTGCAAAATCGATGCATTGCTTGTGATTCGCAGGATTTTCACAGTGCGTGTGGCATGCCTCCTTAGATTCACAGCCACCTAATTCTGAAATAGGGAAGGTGATGTTTTCTTCTTGCGCAAAGACCCCGCCGCCGAAGAAGAGGATTGATGCTGCGGCGGCTGCAACAAGCATTTTTGTTTTCATGTATTTTTCTAGTCTCAAAACCAAAGTTCCTCGAACCTACTCGAATGGGTTCGTTTTTACATCCTGATAAGGATTTGTCTTCACGCCTTCAAGCGGGTTTGTTTCTACATCTGCATACGGATTCACCGCTTCTCCTGTGCTCTCTGCCTCTACCTGCGCTACTGCTTTTTCCCATCCCTTGTCGTAACCGAAGTAGTATCCGCCCGCTGCTCCGATGATGATTCCCAGGACTGCTACGACAGTGACACTCGTATAATTTGTCTTTGCTGGTTCCATAATGTTTTAATAAATAATTAGAACTTGAAATTTCTTGCGAGTGAGCCAATGAGCGGAAGTTCTTTTTCTTTGCCCTGAACGACATTTACGATACCGATGATGGAGAAGACAATCGCGGCGAGGTTGATGAGTTGTAGAAATTGCCACATCTGGTAGCCAAGCATGGTCATTCCGAGGAGCCAGACTATCGCTTCCACAATGACAAGGAGGAGCCCCTGCTTGATATGGAATTTCACGAATGGATTGTCCTTTGCCATGAGAAACGGAATAATAATGAGAATCCCGAGGTACGCGAGCACAGCCATCAGTGTCTTGTGCTCCGGCTTCGGCTGGTGTGCGGGAGGAGTAGGCGATGATTGAGTATCCATATGTGTTGTTATTTAGATGATAAGGTCTTGCCTCAAGTATAACGCCTTCTTAAGAGGGGAAAAGTACGCTATGGGTATATGCGCGAAGTTTCCTTAAGACCAGTGGATAAATCACTTGTCTCTGCTTGAGGCGTGTACAATTGACACATGGCAAAAAATGCAAAAAAAGGGCACGGCCGCAAAGGGGAAGTGAGCAAGCGCTCGCAGGTCTTGAGCGGTCGCAATAAGCGCTGGACCAAGGTGGATGCAAAGACCGGCAAATTCATGGATCAAATGGCGAAAAAGGGCCGAGCGTTCAAAGGCGTGCGAATGAAATAGTTTGTATGGAATGTGATATTGTGGGGGCATGTTACACCCACCCTTTTACGATCCGAATAAGTCGTACGGAGAGAATTGGGAGCAGGGTCCCTTTAATGGCTTTGCTGACGGCGTCGTCTTGCCTCTTGGCAAGCCACGTTTTGAATTTCTCGGCGAGAAGCTCGAGTATCCTCTTGGCATTCCGGCAGGCCCGCTTCTCAATGCAAAGTTCGTAAAGGCCGCGCTCGACAAAGGCTTCGCTGTTCCCGTGCAAAAAACCGTACGAAGTCGTGTGCGCGAATCAAATCAGTGGCCTAATGTCTTGGGTGCCGATATCGATGGCGACTTGACGCTCGAAAAAGCGAACAAACCGATCACCGTGCGGAATGAGTATAAAGAGCCACTTTCGAT
>CAZFMA010000029.1:0-21605 GCA_964520015.1 uncultured Candidatus Saccharibacteria bacterium | reverse complement strand
AGCAGTGGTACCACTCATCTACTTGGATAGGCACTCTATTTGCCATGCACCTAAGGCTAGCACAAGATTGAGGTTAAACCTCAATCTTGTGTGGAGAGAGGTAGCAGTGCTCGAAAAATACTGTTTTTGTTTTGCTACAATGAACCCCAATGTTTCTTAGTCTGAAATCCATTGAGCTTTCGGGGTTCAAGTCTTTTGGCAAAAAGACTGAGCTCGCGTTTGCCTCACCTATCGCTTCGATCGTGGGCCCCAACGGGAGCGGTAAATCCAACGTTGCAGAAGGATTTCGCTTTGTCCTCGGAGAGCAATCGATGAAATCCATGCGCTCGAAAAAAGGCGAGGATTTGATTTGGGGCGGATCCCCTGCCTTGCCACGGATGAACCGCGCCTCGGTAAAAGTCGTTTTCGATAATTCCAAGCGCCTTTTGGATTTGGATTTTAAGGAGGTTGTTGTCGAGCGCGTTGTCTATCGTGATGGGCAGAATGAGTATCTTTTGAATGGTACGCAAGTGCGTTTAAAAGATGTGATCCGTCTTCTTGCGGGAGCCAACATCGGAGGTTCCGGATATCAGATCATTTCACAAGGCGAGGCGGACAGGATATTGAATGCGCGCCCGCAGGAGCGCAGGGAGATGGTAGAAGATGCGCTCGGCCTGAAACTCTATCAGCACAAAAAAGCGGAGAGCGAGCGGAAGCTCGAAGAGACGGGCGTCAATATTGATAAAACAAAATCGCTACGCCGCGAGCTTGCTCCACACATAAATTTCTTGCGTACGCAGGTGGAAAAAATAGAAAAAGCGCGCGAGATGAAAGAAGAACTCGCCGTGAGGCTCAACGAATACCTCGCGCGGGAAAATGCGTGGATCACCCAGGAGAATGCGCGGCTCTTGGAAGAAGCGCGGGCCTATGAAGCCACGCTCAAGGAACTGACAGAGAGGATGAAGACGGCAGAGCGAACTCGCGCGGGCAGTACCGATGCGTCGGTTGGTGGGTTACAGCAAAAGGTTCGCGATATCGAAAACAAACTCTCGGATGTACGCAAAAAGCACGAGGAGATAGCTCGCGAGCTCGGTCGCGCGGAAGGAGCACTTGGCGCAAATACCGTGACGGTAGAGCAGATGGTCGCCGTACCGCACGTACGGCAATTTGCGCGCGAGATGAGCGAGGCATTGGAGGAAGCGGAGGCAAAGAATGACATGACACTGGTACGAGGCTTACTTGGGCAACTCCGAAGCCGCATCAAAGCCTTTGTTGATGGCCTCTCGGGCGCCGCGCCGATTACTCACGAGGAGGCGCGGCGCACAGTGGAGTCTCTCGGCGCAAACCTGAAGCGTACCGAGGAAGAGGCGGCGAAACTTGCCGCAGAAGCAGAGGCTGCCCGAAGCAAGATCGCTGAAGCACGTGATGCATCGTTTGCCGCGGAGCGCGAAGTTGTGACGCTGGAAGCCGATGTGCGTGAAGCGCAAGGGCAACTCAACGTTGCCCAAGCTGCGCGTGCGAATCTTACAGGGCTTCGTCAGCGATTCGAAGAAGAAGTGCGAGAGGGCATTGCGCTTATTGGGGCGGCGGTACACGGCTGGGAAAAGGCTGAAATACCGCAAGGTGCGCTCCTGGAGGAGGATAGAAAGGCGCAAGAAAAGCGCAGACGCGACATCGAACGATTGAAAATTAAAATTGAAGAATCGGGGATCGGAAGCGGAGATGCTGTCATCAAGGAATTCAAGCAGACGAAAGAGCGAGAAGAATTTCTTGCGAGAGAACTTGGGGATCTGGAAGCTTCCGCCGCCAAACTCGAAGACATAATTGCTGAACTCGAAAAGACTATCGATGTGCGATTTACCGAAGGCTTGAAGCATATCAATGAAGCGCTCAAGAACTTCTTTAGCAAACTCTTCGGTGGTGGGCATGCGAAACTTTTTATCGAAGAACCCCACCGTGCGTCAAGGCGTCGCCTTGACGCAGATGATGAAGGCGAAGAGGAAGAGATGTTGGATGAAGAAGAGCTGTATGCGGGCCTTTCGATCGATGTCTCACTCCCCCGCAAAAAAATCCGCGGACTCGAGGTGCTCTCCGGCGGGGAGCGCGCGCTTACCTCTATTGCGCTCATCTTCTCTATGTCCCAGGTGAATCCCCCACCGTTTTTGATTTTGGATGAGACCGACGCAGCCTTGGATGAAGCCAATAGTAAGCGTTACGCCGATATGATCGAAGAGCTCGGCAAAAAGTCACAGCTGATCGTTATCACCCACAACCGCGCGACTATGGCCGCGGCTGGCGAACTCTACGGAGTCACCATGGGCCAAGACGGAGTGTCGAAACTTCTTTCGGTAAAACTAGAAGAAGCAGAACAAGTCGCCAAGTAATAATGTTGTCGGCCTGCCTCGTTAGAGCGGGTAGCGTCTCTAACGGGGTGAAGTTTGAAGGGGCAGAGCGGGTTGTTAAATAGAAGCAGATTGATTTTCCTCGTTCTTCTGGTACAGTGTCGCGATGTTGAAAATACGGATGCAGCGAACGGGGCGTATCAATAGCCCTTCTTTTCGTATTGTTGTCGTCGAACATACCGCGAGCCCGACTGCGGGGAAATTTGTCGAGAAAGTGGGTACCTATAATCCGAAGAGCAAAGAGCGAAATTTGAATATTGAACGCGTCAAATACTGGATGTCAGTGGGTGCTCAGCCTTCGGCGACTATCCACAACATGCTTGTATCTCTTGGCGCCCTAAATGCAAAGAAAATCAACGTTCTTCCGGCCTACAAAGCCCCGGCGGAAGCTGCAGCGGAAGAGAAAAAGGAAGAAGCTGAGAAGGCTGTCGAACAAGAGGCAAAGGCAGAGGCCAAGGCCGCCCATGATGCAGAGGTAAAGGAGGGGGCAGCAGAAGCAGTTCCCGCTGAAGCTGTAGCAGAAGCACCGAGAGAGGAAGCCAAGGCCTAAATTGAGGTATACCCCATGAGATAAGGAAATCTCACTTGAGCAACAATCACTAGGGTTCCATTTGTCACCTCGTATAGATGTTCATATTGTTGTATTTATCTCACGGGGTATACTTAGCTCGATTACCAGATAGAATAGATTGCTATGCCCGGCAGGACAATTTCGAATCGCCTTGATATGAAGAATGTAGACACTGCAGAAAGATTTAATGGTGGTGATATTGCAGAGCATAGTCGGTGCAACTGCGGCAAAAATTATTCGAAATTGTACTAGCCGGGTATGGAACACGATCAGCAATTTTTGGAATACGTTGTCAAAGCATTGGTAGACAATCCTGATGACGTCAAAATAACTCGCACCGTAGACGAAATGGGCGTCCTCCTTACGCTCAAAGTACATAAGGACGACATGGGCAAAGTGATCGGTCGAGCGGGCGCGACAGCCAAAGCGATTCGCACAGTCCTGCGTGTCGTCGGCATGAAAAACGATGCCCGGGTCAACCTCAAAATTGAAGAGCCGGAAGGAAGTGAACGGGGAATGGGCGGTGAGCGCTCCATGGGAGGAGAGAGCGATAGACCATCCGAGCCATACGTTCGCGACACGACCGTTGATGATGTTATTAAGGATTTGAAAGGGGAGTAGGGGCTCGGCGGCATGCGTATTTTTCCGTCGCTATCTGCCGCTGCTGCGGCAGCGCTCGGTCTCGGCGCCGACGCGCCTGCGAAGCCGGAAAAATACGCATGCCGCACTCGCTGGCATTGTTAAATTCAAATATGATCCATTTTCACATCGTTACGCTTTTTCCGGAGTCGATCGAGCCGTACCTCAAAAGCTCGATTATTGGGAAAGCCCAAGAGAAAAAGAAGATTAAAGTTACGTTTTATAATCCGCGCGATTTTATTTACCCCGAGCGAAGTCGAGGGGCGCGCATCCAAGACGCTCGTGTCGATAGACGGCCCTATGGAGGTGGGCCCGGTATGGTTCTCCGTCCTGAACCAATGCTTCAGGCAGTAAAGAAGGCAATAGGGAAATCCGCCAGCCGGCGGAAAGCAGAGGTGGTATTCTTCTCGACCGACGGGGTGCAATTCGATGAGAAAATGGCGCACAAACTTTCAAAGAAGAAAGATATTGTTTTCATTTGTGGCCACTATGAAGGTATCGATGCGCGCGTGGAGAAAATCCTAAAGGCGAAAAAAGTCTCTGTTGGTCCCTATGTCTTAACCGGCGGCGAGCTTCCCGCAGCAACGCTTATTGACGCGATCTCTCGCTTTGTGCCGGAGGTTTTGGGTAAGGCGGAGTCCCTTGAGGCATCACGAGTCTCGAGCCCCGAGGTGTATACCCGCCCGGAGACTCTGGTGTGGAAGGGCAAGAAATACAAGGTTCCGAAGGTCCTTCTCACTGGCCACCATGCCAAGATAGAGGAGTGGAAAATATCAAAACGCGGTATTGATTCTTAGTGCTAACGGACGTATCGTGAAGCGGGACTAAGTTCCCCCGATGAAAACTGTTTCATCGGCATTTCTGGGAGATCGTCGAATGCAACAGCGTAATGCAGCATACCTCCGAGTCGTCGCGCCGGAGGCAGATCGGTTGTCTGCTCGCGATCAAGCCCGCCAACGGATCAAGGACGAGATGGCGAAGCTGAAGCTGGACAGCAAGAGGCGCCGACACTCTGCAAACCTGATCGCGGTTCTCGAAGCATGTGATGGGGCGAATCCTGACCCTGTCTCATGCGCAGCTGCCGCAGCGTCAGTCAAGCGGCGGTTGGACCGGCTGAAAACGGCCAAGGGGGACTTCGATGCCGCTCAGCTCCGGGATTTGCTGATCATCGTGCTTTTCGGGCACACAGGCGTGGTGCTCGGCGGCGCGCGCGAGGAAGCATGCGCGATGATTCGACTCAGCGGCGAAGAGCGAATCATTGCGGTGGTCCTCGGCGTCTACCCCGGCCTGTACAAGCTGCTCGAGCTCGAGGTCTAGACGGGCGTCGTCCCGTCATGGCGAAGAAGGGCCCGGCTCCGGTCGGGCCCTTTTGCTTTCTGTTTGATACAAGTAAGAGTAGAGATAAGTCACAAAGGAAGAGAAGCCCGCGACTCATGCGGGCTCCTTGGCGAACACTTTGTGTCGGTAGACGACACCTCTCTCGAGTTCGCCCTCTTCGTCGATGCGCACCTCGGCTTCGAATGTCTCGCTCGCAAGTACGCGCGGAAGCCACATTCGATCTCCCTCCCACATTTCACGCAAGGGGAGTTTATTGAAAGCAAACCACCGCGGCTCTCCCATCTCCGCCGTCTCCTGAGGTATGCCGGTCCATCTCCTTGCGGTGAAGACAGAGATCTTGAACACCTGCACACCGCAGAAGAATCTATTGATGAGAGCGACCTTCGTGAGATCTCTTGCTAGAACAACGAGACCCGATTCTTCCTGGATCTCGCGTACAAGGGCGTCGGTAACGGATTCAGAGCCGTCCACCTTGCCGCCGTATCCGCTCCAGTTACCGAAACCCACGCTGTCTTTCCGGGGTGCAAGCAGTACCTGCTTCCTCCTCAAGAGGAAGCATACGGTTGTGATCCGCATCACTTCCTCCTTGAGGCGACCATCGCCAATGAGCTTTCTACTCTGATTAAGGAATTATGGCAAGGACGCGTATGCGCTTGAAGGTAAGCTTGACAGTGCAAACGGTCTCGTATATAGTGCCTCCACATTTCAAGAGCTGATTGAGTTGCGGTTGCGCTTTTGAGTAAGAGAAGAGTTGAGGTGGGCGGCGAGTCTTTTTTTACAAGGAGAGCACATAAAAGAAAAACGCATACAGCGCGGTGGGGCGCTTGTGTGCAAATGCAATATGGCAAAACGGCATGTTCGACCGCAGAAGTACTTTGGGAAGTTTCGTGAGCCACTCGTCAAATTCCCGAGTCTCGTCGAAGCACAGATCAAATCCTTCCACGATTTCGTCGAGGGCGGCGCCGAGCGCGTCTTTAAAGAATTCTCTCCTATTTCGGATCACTCCGGAAAGAAATTTGAATTGAAGCTGGTGAAGTTCACCTTTTCAGAATTGCGCTGGGATGAGCAATACGCAAAGCGCGCGATGAAGACATACGAAGCGCCACTTTCAATGGTGGTGCGTTTGAAGAACAAAACGACAGGGGAAGAGAAGGAGCAGGAGATCTTCCTCGCCGATTTCCCGTGGATGACGCCGCACGGCACATTTATCATTAATGGCGTCGAGCGTATCGTGGTGCCACAGCTCGCCCGCTCGTACGGAGTCTTCTTCGAGTCTGTTCCCTACAAAGGACAGAATTATTTTGCTGCCAAGATCATCCCTGCTCGCGGCGTGTGGATCGAAATTGAATCCGACGCGGACGGCTCTATCTATGTAAAGATCGATCGTAAGCGCAAATTCCCCGTTACCTCACTCCTCCGTGTCTTAGGGCTCGCAAGCGAGAAAGATATTTTGAGTAAATTTTCGGCCCAAGGCCGATCCGCCTCGGGCGGAGAAAAATCCAGTGCTGCATATGACACTATTGTAAAAACTTTGGAACACGATCACGCACACACGCCGGAAGAGGCATTTGTCGAGATTTACCGACGACTTCGCGATGGAGACATCGCAACTCCGGAATCCGCTCGCACCCATGTCGAATCCATCCTCTCGGCAGAACGATATGACTTCTCACGAGTCGGTCGGTTCCATTTCAATCGCCGTTTCGGACTTCCTACTGGCGAAAAGGACCTTGTAAACGCGACGCTTACACTTTCCGATGTCGTGCGTATCATCACGAACATTGCAGAATTGAATGCAGATCCGAACGCTGTGCCAGATGATATCGACCACCTCGGTTTCCGCCGCGTGCGCTTCGCAGGCGAGCTGCTCGAAGGCCGTATGCGTGTAGGCCTCTCCCGCATGAAGCGCAATATCCAGGATCGTATGGCGATGGTGGATGCTGAAACGACGAACCCTGTCTCATTTGTAAATCCTCGTCCATTCCAGGCAGCCATTCGGGAGTTCTTCACCACTGATCAGCTCTCGCAGCTGATGCAGCAATACAATACTCTCGACGAGATTGAACACTTGCGTACGCTCTCGACACTCGGTCGCGGCGGTCTCACATCAGAGCGAGCCGGCCTCGAAGTCCGTGACGTGCACTCATCGCACTATGGCCGTGTCTGTCCGATTCACACACCGGAAGGTAAGAACATCGGACTTGTCTTGCACATGTCGCTCTACGCGCGACCCAACGAATTCGGCATCATCGAAACTCCGTATGCCAAAGTCGCGAAGGGAGTCGTCACCAAAGACATTGTGTATTTGAATGCACTGGAGGAAGAGCAGTATGCAATCGCGCATGCTGCAACACCACGGGATGAAAATGGTCATATCAGCGTGAAGATGGCAGAGGTTCGTAAAGAGGGAAATCCCACGCTTGTAAAACGCGAAAATGTGGACTTCATTGAAGTAGCAACAAATCAACCTTTCTCTGTTGCGACCTCCCTCATTCCATTCGTTGAGAACGACGATGCCAACCGCGCGCTCATGGGTTCGAACATGCAAAAGCAGGCAGTTCCCTTGGTGGCGCCGGAGGCGCCTGTCGTAGCGACAGGAGTAGAGGGCGCTGCCGCTCGCGATTCCGGTCGCCTCGTTCTTGCAGAAGAGCCGGGAGAGGTCACCTATTCAGACGCGCAGATGATCAAGGTCAAAAATTCCGATGGGAAAACAAAGGAATATCCCCTCGTCAATTTCTCGCGAACCAACGGCTTCACGACCTTCCATCAGCGTCCACTCGTCTCTGTAGAAGACTCCGTAAAGAAAGGCACTATCCTCGCTGATACCTCGACATCAGTCGGCGGTCAGCTTGCGATCGGTCAAAATGTCCGCGTTGCCTTCTTGCCATGGTTCGGAGCGAACTACGAAGACGCTATTGTCATTTCAGAAAAACTCGCGAAAGAAGCACGCTTCTCCTCGATCCACATGGAGGAATTCATTTGTGTTGTTCGCGATACCAAGCTCGGTGCCGAAGTCACGACCCACGACATTCCAAACGTCAGCGAATTCAAACTCCGCAATCTCGATGAGGATGGTGTGATCCGGATTGGTGCCGAGGTCCGCTCGGGCGACATTCTCGTGGGCAAGGTCACACCAAAAGGCGAAACGCAGCTCACGCCGGAAGAGCGCCTCCTCCACGCGATTTTCGGTGAAAAAGCAAAAGACGTGAAAGATACATCGCTTCGCATGGAAGGTGGAAAGCGCGGACGCGTTATCGGTGTCAAAGTATTTTCTCGCGAGACCGGCGATCAGCTCGAGAGCGGCGTGATTAAGCGTGTACATATCGAAGTCGCGCAGCTCCGCACGATCGCGGTGGGCGACAAGCTTGCGGGCCGTCACGGCAACAAGGGGGTTATCTCCCGCATTCTGCCAGAAGAAGACATGCCATTTGACGAACAGGGAAATCCTGTCGACATCATTCTCACACCTCTCGGCGTGCCATCTCGTATGAACCTGGGTCAAATTCTTGAACTTCACTTGGGTCTAGCAGCGGACATGCTCGGCTACCAAGCTGTCGTTCCATCATTTGCAGGTGCTACCGAAGAGGAAATTCGTGATGAATTGAAAGCAGCGGGTGTATCGGAAACAGGGAAGCGCGTCCTCTTCGATGGCCGAACAGGCGAAGCGTTTGCGCAGCCCGTTTCTGTCGGCGTCATGTACATGCTCAAGCTTCACCACATGGTGGAAGACAAGATCCACATGCGCTCGATTGGACCATACTCGCTCACGACACAGCAGCCACTTGGCGGCAAAGCGCAAAACGGTGGTCAGCGCGTGGGAGAAATGGAAGTCTGGGCATTCCTCGGCTACGGTGCCGCATATTCGCTGCGCGAAATTCTTACGATCAAATCCGACGACATCTTGGGTCGCTCCGCGGCTTTCGATGCCATCGTTTCAGGGAAGCGCATACAAGAGAGCAATACTCCGGCCACGTTTAATGTCCTGGTCCGACATTTGCGAGGCCTCGGAATCGATATCGAATTTAAAGGCGGCACTCAAACCTACTAAAGAATTGTTATGAACGAAGTGAATTACAAATTCTTTATCGCCACACTCTCAAAGAGAGTGGCCGATGCAAGTTGTTTCCCCGCCTGCGCCAAGGCTTCGGCGGGCAGGTAAACTCGTTAGCACTCGCTAAGAAAAACTAACATGAAAAAGAAAGACGTCATTCCGCAGGATTTTGAAGCAGTCGCGATGCGCCTCGCTTCTCCTGAGCGCATGCTCGAGTGGAGCTTTGGGGAAATCACCAAGCCCGAGACCATCAACTACCGCACACAGCGACCGGAGAAAAACGGACTCTTTGATGAGCGGGTATTCGGACCTGAAAAAGACTACGAATGTTACTGCGGTAAGTATCGCGGCATTCGTTTCCGTGGCATTGTCTGTGAAAAGTGCGGCGTGGAGATCACACGTGCTATCGTGCGCCGTGAGCGCATGGGCCACATCGATCTTGCGACCCCTGTCTCTCACATCTGGTTCTTGCGCGGCATTCCTTCACGTATTGCCCTTATGCTCGGACTTTCGGCCGCAGAAGTCGAGAAAGTCGTGTACTTCGCTGGCTATATCGTCACTCACGTTGAAGAAACCGAAAGAACACGACTTCTGAAGGACTTGGAGCAGGAATTCCATGCCAAGAACAAATCTGCTGCGAGCGCGGAAGTAAAAACCGATCTCAAAGAGCGAGCGACCAAAGCCAAGAAGGAAATCGAATCAATCCGCCAGGGAGTCGTTCTTGACGAGGCGACCTACCACCTTTTTGCAGTGAAATATGGCGCGATGTTCCGTGCTGCGATCGGTGCAGAGGCTCTCTATTCGATTTTGAAAAACATCGACATTGATAAGTTCATCAAGCAAGTGAAAGAGGAGTATGAGAAATCCGGCGCAGCGGAACGCGATAAACTTCGCAAGCGCTTGGGACTCGCCGAGAGCTTACAGCGCGCAGGAGTACGTCCTGAGTGGATGTTCTTGACGCGCCTCCCCGTTGTGCCGCCAGCGCTTCGTCCGATGGTTGCTCTCGAAGGCGGTCGCCATGCATCCTCCGATCTCAACGACCTCTATCGCCGTGTCATCAACAGAAACAACCGTCTGAAGCGCCTTCAGGCAATTCATGCTCCCGAAGTGATTCTCCGCAACGAAAAGCGTATTCTACAGGAAGCAGTGGACGCACTTCTCGACAACTCAATGCGCCGTGGCGCGGGCGTTCTCGGCATTTTGGGTGGCCGCCGCCGCGCACTCAAATCTCTTGCCGATTACCTGAAAGGTAAGCACGGGTACCTTCGCCAAAATCTTCTCGGTAAACGTGTCGACTACTCCGGCCGCTCTGTCATCGTTGTGGGACCAGACCTCGCACTCGACGAATGTGGATTGCCGAAGCACATGGTACTTGAGCTCTTCCGCCCCTTTGTTATTGCAGGGCTTCTCGCGCGCGAGCTTGCATACAATATCCGCGGAGCAGGACGCCTCATCGAAGACGAGGCGCCGGAAGTGTGGCCCATCCTCGAAGAGGCAATTAAGGACAAATATGTTCTTTTGAACCGTGCGCCGACTCTCCACCGCCAATCGATCCAGGCGTTCCGTCCTGTCCTTATCGAAGGCAACGCTATTCAAGTGCATCCACTCGTGTGTCCTGCGTATAACGCCGACTTCGATGGTGACGCGATGGCCGTCCACGTGCCTCTTTCCGAAGCTGCGCAAATGGAGGCTGCAAAGATCATGTCGGCCAACAAGAACGTCTTGAAGCCAGGATCGGGCGACGTCGTCGTTGCCTCCAAATTGCTCGACATTATTCTCGGTTGCTACTGGATGACAAAAGCAGTCGATGGCTTGAAAGGCGAGGGCAAAGCCTTCCCATCGACTAACGCAGCGATTACCGCCCATGACTTCGGCGCGATCGACCTGCGCGCGAAGATCAAAGTCCTTCCGAGTGACACAAAGAAATACGAGCAGTTTGGCGGAAAGGTATTCGACAGCACCGTCGGCCGTCTTCTCTTCAATTCCGTACTCCCGAGCGATTTCCCGTATCTGAATGAGGAAATAACCAACAAGCGCATGGGCGCACTCGTACACAATCTCGTCACGCACTACAAACTCGAAGGCATTCCGAAAATCCTCGACAAGATCAAGACGTTCGGTTTCCGCTACGCGACACATGCTGGTATTACGTGGGCTATTACCGACGTCGTTATTCCGGAGGTGAAAGAGAAAATGATCAAAGAGGGACGAGAGCAGGCGGCAAAGGAATTGGAGAACTTCAACAGTGGACTCCTCACCGAAGATGAACGCCGCCGCATGACAATTGAGATTTGGGGCAAGGTCTCCGGTGAATTGCGCAAGCACGTCGTTGATGTACTCGACCGCCAAGGCCCAGTACACGACATGATCACTTCTGGTGCTCGTGGTTCGGTCGTCCAGCTCCATCAAATGGTGGGCATGAAAGGATTGATTACCAACCCGCGTGGAGAAATTATCGAATTCCCCATTACCTCGTCTTTGAAAGAGGGGCTTACGCCGATCGAATATTTCATCTCAACGCACGGCGCACGCAAAGGTTTGGCCGACACAGCGCTGAATACCGCGCGCGCAGGCTATCTCACCCGCCGCCTCTTCGACGTGGCGCACGATGTTGTTGTGCTCGAAGCGGATTGTGGGACGAAGGAAGGCACTGTCATTCTCCGCCCAGGAAAAGAAAATATCGGTGGCTCGTTTGCCGATCGAGTCGTAGGCCGACTCCTTGCGGAAGACGTGCCTGCCATGCCTGCGCATGCAGGGCACGCAGGTGCAGCCGGCCTGCCTGCCGGTAGGCAGGGCTTTAAGCGCAATCATCTTTTGACGCGCGATGATGCGAAAGCGATTGAGGACAGTACCGCTTCGGAAGTGATCGTCCGCTCGCCGATGACCTGCAGAGTCGCACGCGGCGTGTGTCAGAAATGCTACGGCATGGATCTCACGACCGGCGAGATCGTCGACTTGGGCGAGGCAATTGGTGTCATCGCGGCACAGGCAATCGGAGAGCCGGGCACGCAGCTTACAATGCGTACTTTCCACACGGGAGGCGTGGCAACAGTGGGCGGCGACATCACCATGGGTCTCCCGCGTGTTGAAGAAGTATTCGAGACGCGCATGCCGAAATTGCCTGCTACGATCGTACGCGTCTCCGGTGTTGTGACTGACATTCAGAAAGACGGCCAGGAGACAGTCATCACCATCCTTCCGGAAGCAAGCACGGCGACAAAGACAGCAAAGGCCGCAAAGAAAGATGCTGAATATCGAATACACCCACTTCGCACGATCATCGTGAAGAAAGGTGCGAACGTCACGAAAGGCGACTTCCTTACGGACGGCTCAGCCGACCTTGAAGAACTCTTTACCTTCGCCGGCAAAGAGCGCGCGCAGCAATACATCATCAACGAGATCACACGCATTTACGAGCTTCAGGGAGTCTCGACCGCGCGTAAGCACTTGGAGGTTATCGTGAAGCAGATGTTCTCACGCATCTCCGTTACCAACTCTGGGGACACTGGAGTCTCTGCAGGAGAGATCATCGCGGATTTTGAATTCGAGAGTATCAATAAGAGGCAAAAAGAGGCGGAGGGAGAGCCGGCAAAAGGCAAATCGCTTCTTCTCGGTATCACCGAAGTTTCTCTCACACGTGCGTCCTTCCTCTCTGCTATCTCATTCCAAAACACCCCGCGCAAACTCGCGGAAGCAGCTGTAAGCGGCGCCGTAGACCGTCTCATCGGTCTCAAGGAGAATGTCATTATCGGTCGCCTCATTCCAGCGGGGACTGGATTCAAAGGCAGCAAGAAGCATGCAATGATAGAACAAATGGAAGCAGACTTCGCCGCTTCTGCTCCTGCCGAAGTCCCGCAGACAGAGCGTGAACGCTCCGAGCGTTAAGTTTTAACGAACGGCGGGTGTTGCAAAAGAAGGTCGTGAACCGACCTTCTTTTGTTTATGTGTTCGTGGGGGCATAATGATTGTATGGCAGACACGGTACAACAAATAAAAGATAGACTTTCGATAGTCGATGTCGTCACGCAATACGTGAAGCTGGATCGCGCGGGAGCATCGCTTCGCGCGCGCTGCCCATTTCATGCGGAGCGCACGCCGTCATTCCACGTTTCCCCCGATCGCGGCACATACCATTGCTTCGGCTGTGGTGTGGGCGGCGATATCTTTTCTTTTGTTGAAGCGATCGAGGGCGTGGATTTCAAAGGCGCGCTTAAGATTCTTGCAGAAAAGGCAGGAGTGCCACTCGTCTACGAGCGACCGGAAAAGCGTGATGCGCGCGAGCGACTCTTTGAGCTTTTGGAAGTGGCAACAATTTTTTATACATCACATCTCAATGACGCTGCAAAGAAGTATCTCAAAGAACGAGGGATAAAAGAAGCGACGATGCAGGAATTCCGGATCGGGTTTGCAGGGGAGTCGTGGAGCGAACTATCGGATTTCTTGAAAACAAAGAAGTTTACTGAAAGAGAAATCCTCGAAGCTGGACTTGCGAAGAAAAGCGAGCGGGGCACGCTCACCGACAAATTCCGCAATCGCATCATGTTTCCAATTGCCGACTCGGCCGGTCGCATCGTTGGATTTTCAGGCCGTATCTTTGGGGAAAATGCTTCACCAGAGGCACCAAAGTATTTGAACAGTCCTGAGACGCCGCTTTTCCATAAATCTCGCATTCTTTACGGTTTTGATCGCGCAAAGGGCGCTATCCGAAAGCTGAATTGTGCAGTACTCGTAGAAGGGCAGATGGATTTATTGGCTTCACATCAGGCCGGATGGGTGAACACCGTCGCAGTCTCTGGTACCGCCTTTACTCCCGAACATGCGGCATTGATCCGTCGTATGACGGAGAATCTCGTCTTGGCGCTCGACGCTGATGAGGCAGGAATAAAAGCGGCAGGACGGGCAGCGCGAGCGGCACTCCAGGGTGGGCTCAATGTAAAAGTCGCGCAACTTCCAAAAGGCCTTGATCCCGCTGACTTAATTCAAAAAGAAGGTGCAGAGGCGTGGAAAAAGGCAATTCGCGATTCAAAAGACATCATCACGTTTCTTTTAGATGTACTCGAAGAACATACGCCCCAAAAAGATCGCTTTCGCAGAGTTGTAGAGGCGGTGGTCCTGCCATTTCTCACCGATGTACAGAGTCCTATAGCTCGCGAACAATATCTGCAACAAATTGCGAAGCGTTTGGGAGTTTCCGAACAAGCGGTAGGAGAGGCGCTTCAGAAAGTGCCAAGGGTACCTCCTCCAACGGGATCTGTATCGCAATCGCAAGCACCTGTAGCTCCGCTTGATTCGCGTGCATCTGATCGCGCCAAGCAAGCCCTCTCAATTCTTCTCTGGCAGCAGTCGCTTCCGAAGCCATCGATAGACGTGGCTGCGTTTGCGCACGAATTTGAAGAGGCCATTGGCGCGGAAGCGTTTGCTGCCCTGAGTACCCTCGCTGAAGCTGAACGGGAAAAGCTACGATTCTCTGCAGAGAGACTCTATGGCGCAAGCGCCAATCCTGAGCGCGAAGCGAAAGCACTACTCTCGATCATTCTTAAGGAATTACTTGCTTCGGAGTTGAGTAAGGCGACACTGGCACTCAAAGAAGCGGAAAACGAGAAAGATGAGAAAGAGGTAACGAGACTCATGGGTGTGTGTAAACTGTTGACAACTCGGATTGGACAATTACACGGAAAAGGATAGACTTGTGCGCTTGGCCTTACTGTGCTATATTTCTCAGGAAATAAGCGCTTTTTTGGTAAGGATCAAACAAGATAAGCGTCTCAAATAAAGAAACTTGACTGTGTATAAGTCTTTTTCTGCGTATGGCAAAAACAAAAAAACATAAGAACAAAAAAGTAGCGAAGCGCGCTTCCGTAAAACGGATCCATAGGAAGCGCACCCCTCCTACTCGTGCCAGAAAAAATCCTAACATGAAGAAAATCGCGAGGGGTGTGAATAAGTCGAAGCGATTACCAAAAGCACGCAAAGGACACAAGGCAATTTCCGCTTCGAGCGGGAAAGCATCGATGGGCAAGCGGCAGGGAAAGGTGGATGCGCTCATCACGCTCGGGAAAGAGCGCGGATATATTACCTACGACGAAATCTTGCGGGAATTCCCGACGATAGAAGACAACGTGGTTTTGCTTGAAGAAATGTACGAGCTTTTCACCGTCGCCGGTATCGATGTCTTGGAAGGCGGCGGCATGCTTGAAGACGCTTCGGCTGATATCGTACTCGAGCGCAAGAAGCTGCAGAATCGCCGGGCAGACGCGGGGTATGACTCTGTGCAGATGTATTTGCGCGAGATCGGTCAGTACCCGCTTTTGAACGGCCAGCAGGAGAAAGAATTGGCCAAGAGAATTCTTACCGGCGACGATGAAGCGCGCAGTATTCTTGCACGCTCCAACCTACGCCTCGTGGTCTCGATCGCGAAAAAATACGTGAATCGAAGTCCTGATCTCACGCTTCTCGATCTCATTCAGGAAGGGAACCTCGGCCTCTTTAAGGCCGTGGATAAATTTGATTACACCAAAGGCTACAAATTCTCTACCTACGCCACATGGTGGATCCGCCAGGCGATCACACGTGCTCTTGCCGATCAATCCCGCACCATTCGTATTCCTGTGCACATGGTGGAAACTATTGCGAAGTATAAGCAGAAAGTTCGTGAGCTTAGCCAGCACTTGGGCCGCGACCCGCTGCCCGAGGAAATCGCGGCAGAAATGGGAATCGAAATTGAAAAGATCTACACCATTCAGAAGATCAATCAGGACACCGTCTCTCTCGAATCTCCCGTAGGCGAAGACGACGACGAGCGCTCCACACTCGGTAGCTTTATCGCCGACGATACCATCGCGAGCCCCGATATGGATGCATCGCGCCGCATATTAAATGAGCAGATGACGGAAATTCTCGAAGAGCTTTCGCCCAAAGAGCGCAAGATTCTCGAAATGCGCAACGGCCTTACCGACGAGGGGATTTGCTTCACACTCGAAGAAGTGGGCAGGGAATTTGGTGTGACACGCGAGAGAATTAGGCAAATAGAGGCGAAGGCCCTAGAGAGAATCCGTTTCCACGAACGCGCCAAGCAGCTCCGCAGTTATTAGTTTGCCCCCGCCCCAGGTTTGCCTAGCCCCGTAGTGAGCTTGCTCTACTACTGGGGTCCAAATCGAGCGGCCGGGTCCCGCAGGGCCCGGCCATTTCGCTATTCATCAGGCGGCCTGAGGGTCCTCGCCCGCGCCGGCGCATTAGTCGCCAGATCCTCGGCGGCTGCTTTCAGGGCATTTATCGCAACCTCCACGGCAAGAGCAAATTGCTCCTGTGCAATTGCCTCATCGGCATCACTTTGGAGTATATGCTCCAACACTCCGACGAGGGCAACCCTCCGCAACTCTCGAGCGATTTTTTCCACGGTCACCTGATTGCGAGCCTGCTTCAGCGCGGGACGTTCCGGAAACGTGATTACGTTCTCCATTGTCTGGTCCTCCAGCTGTGCAGCCCTTGAAATCCTATATCCCCGCCCCAGGTTTGCCTAGCCCCCGTAGTGAGCTTGCTCTACTACTGGGGTCCAAAACAGAGCGCCCGACGGATTGCCGCAGGGCGCTCCGTCGGGCAAAGCCCGTATGTTCTCAGTTCAGCCTGAAGTCGGTTCCGGGCTTGAGAACTCGAAACTTCACGGGTTCGATGGTTGGGCTACCTTGCCCTACCTTGACATCGACCAGCGGGCCCTCAACGTTCTCCTCCCACCAGCCGAGGAATTTCGTCACCACGGGGAATCCTGGCGCTAGGTCGAGACACTGCCAGACGAAGAGTTGAAGGATCGAGCGATAGTCGGGAAGACGGTAGAGGATTTCTGCCGTCGTCGGCCGGTAGCCTTTGAGCTGAAGAAGAAGGGTATCTGAGTTTGACATGACCCCCCTCCATTTCTGGTTGTTTCCTGGAGCGTGTCCGCTCCTAAGACGATGCTATACTTTCTTCTTCTTTTTGTCCAAAAGGGAATACATACACACAAACCTGACGACCGTCAGATTTGTGTGTATGGGTGAAAATACAATACGGGGGAAATCAGCGAGATCTCCTGCCCCGCTTCACTTTACGAGCTGCGAGCATTGCATGCTTTGCAGCCAAGCGCTTCTTCGTCTTCCGCGAGCGCGACTTTTTGTTCTTAATATCCTGACTTGCTCTTTTTGCCATGCCGCCAAGTATACTCCAATTCCGTATGCATATCCACTCAATACTATATTCTAATTCGCGCTAATAAGCATATAATACGAATATGAAAGAAGTCGAGTTGGAGAGGGGATTGAAAGTACTCGCGAATCGTCGGCGGCTTGCGATCTTGAATCTGCTGAAGAAGAGAAGGGAAGCCAGCGTTGGTGAAATCTCCGAAGCGATACGACTGTCATTTACCTCGACATCTAAACACCTGACGATGCTCGAACGGGCCGGCTTTGTTGAAAAGGAGCAACGGAGTCTCAATGTTTTTTACCGCCTTTCGGCGGACTCTTCCAAACTCGCAGTAACGGTCCTCGCTATGTTCTAATTCGCGCGAATAAGCAAATAGTATGAAAATCGTGTAGGAACAGGTTGAGTGATATATTGAGATCGTGAAAGAGGCAAAACGAAAGACAACTAAACCAAGAGGCGTCCCAATCGAATATTGGAGCCACTCGTCCCTCATGAGTTTTTTGAGAAATCCGCTGGCCTGGTACAAGCGGTACGTGGAGAAGGTGTACGACACACCCTCCGGTGCTTCAGCCTTCGTGGGGCGCGCGGGGCACGTGGCTCTCCAGCATTTTTATGGCGGGATAGGGAAGGAGGGAGCGGTAGAACTCGGGCTTGAGTACCTTCGCAGCGTCCCGGACTTTGAGATTAATTTTGGCCAGGCGATCTCGCGGATGGCGAAGAAGAAAAAAAGAGAAGCGATGGAGCGAGATTATATACAAGCGATTTCCTTCTACCTGGCACGGCCGCCGAAATACGACGTGATTGGAGTGGAAGTCGTTGCGAAGGCGAAAGTAGAAGGCTTGGCACTTCCCCTCAAAGCGATTTCTGACCTCGTCGTTGTCTCAAAAGACGATAAGAATGCAGTAGATATCGTCGATCATAAATTCGTCGACTCTTTTAGTAAAGACAGAGCGCGCAAGACGCTCTTTGTGATACAGGCAATTTTCAATTACTACACGGTTACGCAGCTGTACAGTAAACCCGTGCGTCGATTTATAGTCCACGAATGTAAGAAAAAGAAAAACGCCGACGGATCGTCACAAATGCGCAAGTATGTAATTGATTTTGCAGACCATCAGGAGGAATTTGTCGTCTTTCATCGTCTCATCAATGACGCGACGGCGGAGATTGCCCGTCCACGGGTATATCTGCCGAATCCCTCAGACATGTTTGAGGGCGAGAACTCATTCGACATTTACCGTCTCGGCCTTGTGGAGGAGTAGATAGAGTAAATTTCCCCTACCGTTGCGCTATTGACGCAAGCGCTCGAAATCAGTATAATTCCGACGTTCTTGAGATTCGCTCCTGAACCCCTCACCGCGGGGTATTGCGGCATGTTCGCTGACAAGGGAGAATGTCATGAAGTGCAAATTGTGTCCCACCGAGTTCACGCCCCCGGAAGGGCAGCTGCCTGCGCAGTGGGCAGTTCTTTGGAATAAGGGCAGAAGCGGCTTGCTGTGCCCAAACCATCACGAAGTGGCGAAGAAATTCAACTGCGTTTCCGAAAAGCCGTTGCCTCTCCGCGTTGTTCCTTGGGCTTCCGAGATCTTGGAAGGCAAGAAACACGACCACACCATCGTGTTGGAAGGAGACGTAAGGGGGGAGCTGATGAACCTCTTTCGCATGTGATTGCTTGCGCCTGGCAGGGCGTTAAACTCTCGAGACTTGGAGGAGTCGCTCGATAATGAATCTCCCAAGGACCGTTCGCATGGGCTCACTCCTTGTAAAACATATAGAACCCGATTTTTCTCCCGAAGAATTTGTTAGTTCTTTCCGTTCATTCGTTTGGAATTTCCCGACCTTTTCCGGTCGGGATCTCGGTTTTAACTTTGACCCATGGCCGCTTGAGAAACGCTTCACGGCTCATAATAGCCAGTGCTTCTTCTTTCTCCTCATCTCGTTCTGTTATCTCGAATCCAAGCAGCTTCATTAACTTAGGATTTTCATACACTAATTTTGACCAGCCGGTTATATCAGTAATGTTGGCAAGTTTTGGATCATTTTCCAATCGATAAGCCAGTTCATCCAACCCTTGTGTATAGGTTTTGAGAAATGCTTTTCCTCCCGCTATTGTTTTTTCAACTCTCGTTGCAAAAAGGTGAATCCCAATTTGATTTGGGTATTCCTTGGATACGTGATACCAGAATACGTCGTTGATGCGTATTCCTCCCCGTAAATACATCGAAGATTCTTGACGTGCAGCTTTCAGAGTATTTTTTATTACATCTAGTTTTTCCATCGCACCTATATCGTATCACCATTCTTTATGTGCCGCGGCAGACGTATTGCTGCGCCTTCTAAATGGAGAGGGCGCGGAAATCTAGCGACTTCGCACTTTTAATTTTGTAGAACGCTTTTTGTTGATCTTCGGGAGGCGGATCATAAGGATGCCATGCTTTTCGGAGGCTTCTGCGAGATCGACGTCGATTTCTTCAGGCAAAAGTATGGTACGCGAGAAGGAGCCCCAGTAAAGTTCGCGCTGGAAATAGTTGTCTTCCTCGACTTCACGCTCATCTTCGCGTGTGCCGGAGATGGTGAGCATCTCGCGTGTGAGCGCGATATCTATCGAATTAGGCTGTACACCAGCCACCA
The DNA here is from genome assembly GCA_964520015.1 of uncultured Candidatus Saccharibacteria bacterium. Lineage (GTDB taxonomy): Bacteria > Patescibacteriota > Minisyncoccia > Phycocordibacterales > UBA2100 > UBA10103. The sequence goes on along the minus strand of CAZFMA010000029.1, from coordinate 1,822 downwards.
GCGCTTTCACGACGATCGCATCAGGTGTCTGATAGATGTCTACCGCCAATTCGCCCTGTGGCTCGGCTCCTGCCCAGTCTTCGCCGCGCGTATTGATAGTCGCATGACGCTCCCTTCCGTCGCCTTCAAAGACGGCAGGGCGTCCGTCCTCATCAAAAAAATCATCGTCGTTTTTCGAACCGGTGAGTCTGGAGAAAAAAGAAGGTTTAGCCATACAATATTATCTGAATTTTGCTCTGATGACTGGGTGAATGCGTTTGATGTATTCTAGCACCGCGAGAAGAAGGATAAGACCGATCCAGACGAGCCCGAATGTTCGCAGAAGATGTGTCTCCGGTGTGTTCAGTATAAGGAAATTGAAGAGACTGTGCAAAAGGGAAGCGAGGATAACTCCGACGATGAGGAATATCCGCCTCGTACGGCGGGATTTGTAGAAAGCGACGCCGATACACGCGCCTATCACAGCAGAAGAAAGTACATGGAGGAGCGTCGCGCCTACAAACCGCAGGTTGCCGGTCATAAGGGTCTGCACAACGCTGTCGCCAGAAATTGGTGAGAGGAGAAAAAGAGTGTTTTCCGCCGCCGCGAAGCCGAGGGCGACGGTTACCATGTAGATCACAGGATCAATCGGTTCATCGTCTTCGCGGCGGCGCAGCACGGTGAGGCGCGCCATCACGTACTTAATGATCTCTTCCATCGCGGACCAGACGGCAAAGATAAGAGTCGTGGAAACGAGAAATGAGGCCGCGTATCTCTCAAGCGGAATCACCACGCCTACCGCAACCATTCCGGCCAAGAAGGCGAGTGCGATAAGCCGCCGCGGCTCCGGGTGGGCGCTATCCTCGCGCCGCCAAAACCACAGCCACGCAAGCGCCGGAAGTATCCCTCCAGCCATTGCCGCTATTATTGGCTCCCATTCGCCCATTCCTCTATTATACCGGCCATTTGGCGACCATCAGGAGGTCACTGTCTTTTTTCGGGAGAGCTGCCTGCGCAGGCAGGTTTTGCCAGATCGCTTCGGTGACGAATGGCATAAAAGGGTGGAGAAGCTTGAGGGAAATAAGAAGAATTTCATGCAAGGCGGCCGCGCGGCTCTGCCGCGCGGCCGCGTCATCGCCTTTCAAGATTGCCTTCGACTCTTCGATAATTTCCGCTGCGAATCGATCCCATACGAAGTGATACACAGCATCTGCTGCGAGATCGAGCCGGAAGATATCGATATTGTTGGAAACTTCTGTTGCCATTGTCCGCGCTTCATCGACGAGCTTCTGGTCCTCGCTGGAAACTGGTCCTGCTTCTGTCGGGTTCTCCAAAACAAATCGCGTCACGTTCCAGAGTTTATTTGCAAAGTGTTTGTAGCCGCGGACGCGATCTTCGGAGAGTTTGAGATCATTGCCCGGAGCTGCTCCGATAATGAGCGAGAGGCGCGCAGCGTCGGCGCCGTACTTTTCTATCATAGTAAGCGGATCGATGATGTTGCCGAGCGATTTACTCATCTTGCGTCCTTGTCCATCGCGTACGAGGCCGTGGAGGTACACATTTTTGAAGGGGACTTCGCCGAGGAGGAATGTACTCATGAGTATCATGCGTGCAACCCAGAAGAAGAGAATGTCGTAGCCGGTTTCAAGTACGCTCGTAGGGTGGTATGTTGCCAAGTCGCTTCCTGCCTTGGGTTTACCCTGAGCATAGTCGAAGGGCCAGCCAAGCGTTGAGAAGGTCCATAGCCCTGAAGAAAACCACGTGTCGAGGGTATCTTCATCCTGCACCCAGCCGTCGCCCTCCGGGGGATTGATGTCGCAATAAATTTGATCCCCCTTGTACC